>JACIWA010000004.1 GCA_014361195.1 Thermoplasmatales archaeon
AATCTTATGACCCGAAACCATATGGAAATTTAACAAGCATTCATGTCTGGGTTGAAAATGAAAATGGAAGCGTTGTTTTTGAGGACTGGAGAAATAATACAGAGATGTATTATGAAGGAGAATGGGTTACTGGAGAAAAGATTTTGAACGGGAGAGGAGGAGCATTGTATTATATGCCTAAAGATTTTGAAAGAGAAATTTTATGGACATCAAATGGAAAATTTAGGAGTATGGAAGACGTTATAAATGGAATCGGTCAGGGATGCGGTTTTGCGTTTTTATCTGGGCATGGAAGTCCTGGGTTCTGGGGCGATCATCTGCCTGGCATACCTGGAAATAGGAGAAACTCCCAGCTAGCGGGGCTTGTTGTGTCGCAAGTGAGGCCTTATTTCCCGTTTTTCGAGCTCCCGTTTTTCCCGATGGAAAAGTTATCGAATAATAATAAGCTTCCTGTTGTTGTTGTTGGGGGATGTCACAATAGCATGTTCAATGTTTCCTCAATTCCAACTGTTTTTGATATTTTCCTGCTCCTCTTATTTGGTAAAAATATATGGATGCATACATATGGCCAACTTGTTCCGGAGTGCTGGAGCTGGTATATAGTAAAATTGCCTGAGAGAGGAGCTATAGCAAGCATTGGAAATACTGGCTATGGATGGGGTTGGGAAGGAGAATTTTGTACGGTTGGAGCGGGTGATGGTTGGATAACATCTGAATTCTTCAGGCAATATGGAGAAAAAAGATACGAAATCCTGGGAGCAAATTATGTTCAAACCCTAAATAGCTATATAAGCCACTTTAAGGAATTTACCCTTCCAGAATGCTGGTGGAGCCCTGATGCTGGGTGGGACTGGATAGATGAGAAAACTGTTCAACAATGGGTTTTGCTGGGTGATCCAAGCTTAAAGCTGGGAGGATATTAGCGAATAAAGAGGAAACATTTAAATATAATAAATTCTATATAATTGAGGCTTTAACATGAAAAATAATAAGAGAGAAGCATCTTTATCTAATGTGTTTTTAAATTTCAACAGAATATGTTTTTTAGCTAAAAAAGGAGTAATACCTGAAAATAAACTAAATGAATCAATAGGTAAATAATGGTAAATATATGGATTAATTGGTCAACAAGGGAAACATATGAGACACTCCGCGGTATGGATAATATAGCTCACTACAGAGAATTTGTTAAAAAATTTCTAATGTTAGAAAGAGCCGGCGAAGGGATTTGAACCCTTGACCTGCTGATCTCTTGAGAGCTTATCTCTCTTTACAAGTCAGCCGCTCTACCGCGCTAAGCTACGCCGGCTTCAAAAGGAATTAAAACCAGATTAAAAAATTTTTCTAACAAGGATTGAAAGCGGGGTCACCATATAAAGTGAATTCATAAAGGCAAACATATTTTTTATCAAGAGCATTTGTTTCTTTTGGTTGAAAATTCCATTTTATTTTTTCAAATGGGTCTCCTGAGAAGTATAAGGGTGGTGTCCATAGAAAAGTTGAGTTTGCATCTTTTGGAAGATATGCATTCTTTGCATTTCTCAGGGCAATTCCAACAGAAGTATTATTTTCTATTAAATTCAGTATAAAGTCTTCTGCAAGCAATGCTCCAAAATGTAAATCAGGATATTTTCCATTCATTTTAAGATTAATTGATGCATTTATGTATCCATAAATACCAAAACCTTTAAAAATTAATCCGGGTTCAAGATATCCGGGGTCAGCGGTGTAGCGAGTAGATGCAACAAATGAATTTACTCCAGCATGTATATACGCCTGACTCAAACAATTTTCCGGAATAAGTCCTTCTATTTTTCCCACAAGACAGCTTTCTATGAAGGCAACACTTGGATTATATTCTGTATTTACAATATGCCTAACATCAAAACTTCCCTTACCAGATAATCCTGTTTTCAATCCAAGGCCAAATTGATCAAATTCCAGCATATCTCCCGCTTCATATAAATAATATGTTCCATGGTTAAATGCAAATATATAGTTGCTTTTTAGCTGATATTCTCCTCCCTTTCTTTTCAAAAATAAACCAACTCTTTGAGCATCAAGCCCTTTTGCTGAAAAAACATTAAATCCATTTCTTGAGAAATCGTTGCTTATCCTCGCATTTATGAAATTGCTCTCACCCGTTGGAAATTTTGTTGGCTCATTCCTTACTGGCCCAAAGCCTATAAAACTTTTTAGGATATTCATCATAGGAGAAATTATTGGAATCATCTGAAACTCTATACCCGTACCAGTTTGAACAGTTGCATTATTCTTCCAATCCCCTAACTTATTTACTATTTCATTGTAAAATATTGTTCTAGCAATGAGGGCGGAGCAATCCTGAGCATCATATCCAGTTATTCTCCCAACCGCATTTTCTTGGAAAGGATAATATGTAAATGAATCATTTTCTAAATCATTTGGATTCGGGTCAATATTTCCATATATAAAATCACTAGCGGTTCCCTGTCCAGATACATAATCACTATCTGGGTTGTAATAATAAAACATTGGAACCATTGTTGTATCTCCTATTATTGCAATATGAATTGGATTTTTTGCATAATATTTTTGCAATTCCTCCAAGTTTTTTACTCCAGATATATTTAGAAGCAATGAATTAATTCTTTCATGTATTTTTAAAACATGGTTATTGCAAGGCTCAACAAGTTTTTCATTTGATACGGGATAAATTACTCCGCTTATATCAACGTTTTCTCCACCAACAAAAGAAAAATCATCCGCAAAAACAATTCCTTTATGATATGAAGCAACATACCCAGCAAGAGAAGACAGACTTTTCATGAGAGGGAAGTTACCTCTGTCAACCCTTTCTACTTCTATTTTCATTTCATATTCTCCTTCCCTTTTAACTATCCATGTACCTATTACTTCCGCCTTGTATTCGCCAGGCGAGTTATAGACGCATGTTTGATAAGTTAATTTATCTAATGTTATTCTTCCATTTTCATCTATTTCTGGAATTCCTCCCGCAGTGGAAGCGTAGACGAAAGTTATATTGTCAGTCGCCGATAAATGGAGAAATAGCCTGTCGCCCCATTTCTCAACATCTTCACTATCTCTGTTTACTAATTCTACTCTAATAATTGCAAAATCATTGTATGGGACTTTAAAAATATGGGTTGAAGAATAATTGAAGCCAGATTTTAAAATATTAAATCCATGTAAAGTGCTTCCTGAGTTTATCTTTCCCGAAAAATTGTATTCAATTTTCTCAATAACTTTTGCATTCCCTACATCAATTGGATTTGTAATTGCAATGTATTTTATTTCTCCAAATTTCTCCTTTAAAAATTTAATCATGAATTCATTTATCCCTTCTGTACTTTCAAATTTTATGAAATCTCCATAGCCATCTATGTCACCACATATATAGGTCCTTTTTACTCCTAACTCTTTCAATCTCTCCTTTATTTCCTCAATTTTATTTACGACAAAAATAGGAATGTTCTTATAGCTTCCCAGGCAAGTAATTGCAACCCCCAGCTTATATCCTTCGGAATCATTCTTTATTATTATTGCCTCCTCGCTTTTCTGCCACATTTTTGAAATATAAATGCTCGCATCCACAACATCCTTATTTGAAATTATTACAGCATTCTCTACCCCATATAACTTTTTGAATCTTTCAATTGCAGTAGAAGGATTAGAGAAGTTTTCAACTAGCAATGGCTTAACATGAATATTTTTATCATAAAAAATTGCAATAGGTGTAGCAATTAATGCATAGAAAGGATTTTCATCACTTACTATTACAGTAAATGCCTCTCTGTTTTCAGTATGCCCGACACTAAAGTTGTTAGGAAAAATAATGAGGATTATTGCAAAAACAAGAATTTTTTTCATGTTTTTTCTCTTTCTGTCTTAATAATGCTGTATAGCAAACCAAGAAATCCAAAGCCGATGAAGAAGACACTCACCGAATATATACCTATGTCACTCCATGCATTATATTTAAGATTCCATAGTATATAGTAAGCTACCCCTGCCAATATTACAAGCAAACAGAATATTATTCTCGCATTTATTTTCATTTTTATCACTCTTAAAGTGGGAGCACTGGGATTTGAACCCAGGTCGGCGGGTCTCTTCTATGGGTCATCGCTCCAGTTATTCCTCACTTTTCGGATGACCCTCTTTAAATCATCCCCATAACTGGAGCCCGCAATGATCCCTGGCTACACCATGCTCCCACAATTCGTAGTATCACTTTGATATTTAAATTTTTTACGGAAATGAAATCAAAAATTGAAATCAAAAAAAAGATATATCCTTTTTTGATTATTTGGATATGCCAGTTATAACTATAAATTGCAATGATTTAATTGAACTTATTGGAGGGAAATTAGAGAGAGAAGAAGCATTGGAAAAAATTTCGGATATGGGATTAAATATAGAAAAAGTTGAAGGAGATGAAATTTCAATAGAGATTTTTCCAGATCGCCCAGATATGCTAAGTGTTGAAGGAATTGCAAGATCTCTAAGAAGTTTTTTTGGGATAGAGAGGGGATTAAAAAAATATAGAATAGAAAAATCTGATATTGTTTTAAAAGTTGAAAAAAGTGTTAAAAATGTGCGCCCTTGCATAATGGGATGTTTAATAAAGAATATAAAATTCAATAGCGAATCAATAGCATCCTTGATGGAATTGCAGGAAAAACTTCATTTTTCTGTAGGGAAAAATAGAAAAAAAGTTGCTATAGGTGTGCATGATTTTGATAAAGTCCAGCCACCTTTTGTTTATAAAGGAGTTAAGCCAGATGAAATAAGATTTGTCCCTCTTGCAAGTGAGGAAGAAATGAATCTCAGGGAAATCCTCATGAAACATGAAAAAGGCATTGCCTATGCACATTTATTGGAAGGAAAAGAATTATATCCAATAATAGTTGATAGATATGAGAATATCCTATCATTTCCACCTATTATAAATGGTCAGCTAACAGCGGTTACTGAAGAAACAAAAAACGTATTTATAGATGTTACCGGAACTGAAGAAAAAGCGGTAAGAAATGCCCTAATAATAATATCTACTTCTCTTGCGGAAAGAGGAGGAAAAATTTATCAGATTAAAATAGAGGATGAGGTTGAAAAACACACTCCAGAATTTGAAAATTCAAAAAATGAAGTTGAGATTGAATATATAAAAAGATTGCTGGGTTTAGATGAAAAAGAAAGAATTATTGAAGCATTAGAAAAAATGGGACATGAAGCATATTTTGAAGGAGATAAAATAGTTGTTTCCTCTCCTCCTTGGAGGATAGATATTCTGCACAAAATTGATATAATTGAGGATATAGCCAAAGGTTATGGATATGAGAAATTCGTTGAAACATTGCCAAAGTCGCTTACATTTGGCTCTTCTTTTTCTAATGAAAAACTGCATCTTACAATGATTGGTTTGGGTTTTAATGAAATTTTAACATTAAACCTCTCTGGCAAAGATAAAGAATTTAGAAAGATGGAAATTGATGGAAATGCGGTTGAAATGGAAAATCCAATTTCAAGTGAGCATGAAATAGTTAGGCAGTCATTAATTCCTTCATTGCTTGACATTCTTTCAAAAAATAAACACCACGATTTGCCACAGCAGATATACGAAGTAGGGGATGTTATTAAAATAAAGAATAAAAAAATAGAGCAAAAAACTCTATTGGCGGGAGTGAAAATAGACGCCAGAGCAAATTTCAGCGAGTGTAAATCAATTGTTGAAGCCATTTTGAGAAATTTTGGCAAGAATATGGAGCTAGAAGAAAAAAAGCATCCTTCTTTCATAGACGGGAGATGCGCTTCCTTGCTTTGGGAAGGGAAGGAAGTTGGTTACTTTGGAGAAATAAAGCCATCTGTTATATGCAATTTTGAACTTTCTTACCCAATAATTGCCTTCGAAATTGATGCCTCATTTCTTCTTTCTAAGAAATAGTGCAAAGGCGATTAACAATAAAGCAATTCCGAAGCCTGGCGTCCTGAGGGGCTCGGGGCGGGGCAAATCTGTTGGGATCGGTGATGCTTCTCTTCCTATTATTTCATCGTCTGTGGTTTGGAAGGAATATTTCCCGCCATATATTTTGTTTGAGCAAGGGGAGTTTATACCCGGGAAGTAATGAATTACTTCCACAAATACTTCAATGTCGGTTATTGAATTCTTCTTCCACCCTTCATATACAGGAGAAGTGGAATAAATTAAATAATCACCCTTTTCTCCAGTTTTTGTTGCATTTATTTCCTTACCATTAATTTTGTAGAATACCCTAAAACCTTTTTTACTTATATTTTTATAAACCATTATCTCGATTTCATCTGAAGAATTTAAAACCTCTTTGCCACTTAATTTTATTAAATCATTTTTATACCTAACTTTTCCTTCATATTTCCCTTCATTATTGTTTTTATCTCTTGCAATGACTGTATAGTTCTCTACTGGGTAACTTATATTATATGAATAAATTGAATTGTTGCCTTTCTCCATTTCGTATTCTTTTCCGGACAGATTTATTATAACATCTTTTACATATAAATTATCTGTTACATGGGCAAAAATAGTTATTGTCCCATTTTCTTGTTGTAATTCTGGCAGTGCAATTATTTCTATTTTTGGAGGAGAAGCATCGTAGAATGGGGGATTTATAAAAAGTATAAAAAATGCTAACCAGGTTAGGAAATAATAAAAGATGGAAGAAATCCAGTCTTTTTTATTAAAATTTTTGATATCCAGTTTAACTATTTGAAATAATTTTGCTAGGAAACCGACTGAAGCGATCCCGAGTAAAAAACATAGAGGCCATCTTATGTTCATGGGTAAATTGATCCAGAAGAAGGTGCATAAAATTGCCATTATAATTCCAAATATAAAGGATACAAAATATATTTTTGCCTTTTTTCTTTCTTTTTCCTTGAATTTTTTCTCATCAAATTCCGTAAGTTTTATTTCCTCATTTTCCATATTTGCTATATCAAATCAATTAAAAAAGTTTGCATTGATGATAAATGCTAACAATTGCCATGGAAAATAAAAAAACGAAATAAATATATATTGTTTTTTTCTATAATTTTGGAAGGATAGGCTGGTTGCAAAGGCATCCCATCCCCTCCCAAAAGATGCTTTTTTGGCCTGTCCTTCCATATATTTTATCAACTTATTTGGAAAAATTAAAACTAGCAAAAATTTTAATATAAATAATTATTTACCAGTGGTGATAAATATGAAGAAGCTTGCAATATTTATAGTAGGAATGCTTGTTTTTTCTGGATTAGTAATTTCAAACAATCCACCAGAGAAACCAACAGTGAATGGGCCAACAAGTGGTGAAGCGGGAAAAGAATATACTTTTACAGCGGTTGCAAATGACCCGGATGGAGATAGAATATTCTATTGCTTCAATTGGGGAGATGAAAATGAATTCTGCACACCATATGTAAATTCTGGTCAGCCATATGAAGCAAAGCATACATGGCAGGAAAAAGGTACATATGTAATCACTGTGACAGCAACAGATGAGCATGGGGCAAAGAGTGAGCCAGCAACCTTGCAAGTAAGCATGCCTAAGAGCCAGAGCATTGGATATAGTGGAAGATTGAGAATATATATTGTTGAACCAAAGTCGAGATGGAACGATTACAACAAAAATCCATACAATTTTGGTTTCCTTGAGTTTGCTTATGATGGAAATGTTAATGTTCCCTATATGGAAAAAACAAATATAGAAGTGGACTGGGTTCCATCTCAATCAAATTATCCGGATGTAAAGGAAGACAATATAATGGTAATAGCTGCTCTATTCAACCCATCGCCTCACAAAGGATATGCATATCCTCCGAGCAGAAACCCATTTAATGCATATTATATTGATGCTTGCGCTGCCGCAACGCCCGGGGCGGAGGGGAGCAATATAAGAAATGATGAGACTACCCATACTGTTTTTATAGAGGTGGCGACCGCAACATATTGCCCATATTGCCCAGCGATGGGAGGAGCGTTGAAAAGCATTTTTGATAAGCATAAATATCCTCTCTACTATGTTTCAATGATAGGAGATGTTAATAGTGTTGCTTACAATAGGCTGAAAAATGATTATAATCTTTATGGATACCCAACCGCCTTCTTTGATGGAGGGAGAAAGGTAATCGTCGGGGGAATAAGCAATGAAGCAACATATGAAAATGCAATAAGCTATTGCATGGGTCAAGATGTTCATGATTTAAATTTATGGCTTAAGGTTGATTGGCTTACTGGATGTGAGTGTGGTACTATTGTGAGAATAAATGTTACTATAGAAAATCTTGAGATGGGAGATGTAACACCTCCACAAATAGTTGTTGAGAAACCAAAGAAAGGGTACCTCTATATATTTGATAGAGAAATAATATCACTGCCAATAGAAACCGCAATAGTTATTGGAAAAATAACTTTGAAAGCAAATGTTACGGATGACTCTGGAGTTAAAAATGTTATTTTCACAGTTTGTGGAGAAGTGTTGCTTGATGACTATGACCCACCCTATGAATGCTTATATGATGGAACTTTTGGAAGTCATACTCTCATAATAGGCGCATATGATGCAAATGGAAACTATGCGGAAGAGCAAATTTATCTATATGTAATAAATATATGAGAGCATGAAGAAGCTTGCAATATTTATAGTAGGAATGCTTGTTTTTTCTGGATTAGTAATTTCAAACAATCCACCAGAGAAACCAACAGTGAATGGGCCAACAAGTGGTGAAGCGGGAAAAGAATATACTTTTACAGCGGTTGCAAATGACCCGGATGGAGATAGAATATTCTATTGCTTCAATTGGGGAGATGAAAATGAATTCTGCACACCATATGTAAATTCTGGTCAGCCATATGAAGCAAAGCATACATGGCAGGAAAAAGGTACATATGTAATCACTGTGACAGCAACAGATGAGCATGGGGCAAAGAGTGAGCCAGCAACCTTGCAAGTAAGCATGCCAAAAACACTTTCATCTTGTAGAATAACAAAGCCCAGGAATGGAATATATATCTTTGGAATAAAGGTGATTCCAGTAATAGGGCAAATTGTAATAGGGAAAATAAATGTAGAAGTATATGCGACATCAGATATCCAGGTTGTTGATTTCCTGCTTCCAATGGCCTGCGGGTGCGGGTTGAAGGTGATGCACACTGATAAAGAGAGACCTTTTGAGTGGGGATGGAGTGAGGATTATGATAACAATGATGTTATAGATGAGAAATTTACCCAGATAATTGTCAAGGGATACACTTCTGCATGGGATGAATACAGGGATGAAATAGTGCTTTATAAGGTGAAAATATGAAGAAAGCGATTCTTTTCCTCCTCCTTTTTTCTTCTTTTGCATCTGCAGTAAATGTTACCTGGGAGCCAGCAAATCCGGGAGTTGGAGATGTTGTAACAGTATATGCGGAAATAGAGAATGTAACAAGTACAAGTGTAGTAAAGCTTAAATATTGTCCAACTGAAGAGACATGCTTTTATGAAAACATGAAATATGAAAATGGGAAATGGGTTGCAAAATTCAATGCTACAAATGAAGGGGATTATGAAATTGCGGTAATTGTTGATGGAAATGTTGTTAAGGAAGCTTTTATAAAGGTAAAAAGTAAAAGTACTCCAGGGTTTGAAATTATTTTGTTCTCGATAGCTATTTTAATAATGGCAAAAATTAAAATTAGAAAATAAATTCATTAGCATGAAAAAATATCTGGCATTGCTTTGCTTGATTCCCTTAATTTTCATAGTCAGGGCAAATGCCTTTGTTTTTTGCGAGGAAGCAACTACAACAACCTGCACCGCCTGCCCTGATGTGAGTGAGATTATTTATGAAATTTATAATTCCCGCCAGTATCCCTTTTATTTTGTTTCGCTTGTAGCGGATAAAAACAGTGATGCAAATGAAAGGGTGAATGAATACAATGTTTATGGCTATCCGACCTTATTTTTTGATGGAGGTTATGAAGTTATTTTTGGTAAAAAGAGTAAATCAGATTATATAAATGCGATTGAGAAATCTATAGAAAGGAAAAGAGCAAATATAAAAATTTCAATGAGGGTTATATGGAGAGATAGCAGGCTAAATATCTCTCTCGAAATAGAAAATGGCGAAGATAGAATTTACGAAGGTTATCTAAAGGTTTATGTTGTTGAGCCATTATCGAGATGGAAAGATGCAAAAGGAAATCCATTTCATTTTGCCCTCCTTGGATATGCTTTCAAGGATAGGATTAGCATAGAAAAAAACGGAAGAATGAAAATAAATGCAAACTGGAATGAGCCAACAAGCAAAGAGAATGTGATGGCAATAGCGGTTGTTTTCAGCAATCAATCAGAAACAAGATATTCATACCCCCCAACTAACACACATCCCTTTTCTGCGCACTTCGTGGATGCATGTGTTGCCAGCCCGCCAGCGGAGGATGCGCCACCCGCCTTGTATTTTTTGAAAAAGCCAGAGGAAGTTTGGGGTTATAGAAATGTGTCTTTTGAGTGGAGTGGGGAAGATGAGGGTGAAATTCTTTATTCTTATAAGTTAAATGACGGGGATTGGAGTGAGTGGAGCTATGTTAAAAGAGTTGAATATAATTTAAGCGATGGAGAATATGAATTTTTTTTGAGAGGGAAAGATAATATAGGGCAGATAAGCGAAATATCCTACAGGTTTTCAGTGGATACATCTCCTCCAAAAGTTGTTTATCATTATCCAGAAAATAAATCAGAAAATATTCCTGTTCATGCATCGATTACGATAAAATTTTCTCATGAAATGAATAAAAGCGTTGAAATAGAAATATTCCCAAATGCACCATATAGTATAGAATGGAAAAATGAAAAAGAGTTGATTTTAAAACCTTATTTGGAGCATGAAACTACTTATACTATAAAAATAAAGAATGCATCCCGCACAAGTGGTCAAAAAATGGCTGAATTTTATTTTTCATTTAAAACATCTCCAGCGGATATTATTTCCCCAGAAATTGTTTATGTTGAGCCATTTGATAGTGAGCTATATGAATTTATAAAAATTAAATTCTCGAAACAGATGAATACAATCCTTCATAATGCAATAAGGATAGAGCCATTTATTCCATTTACATATGAATGGAAAGAGAATGATTCTTTACTTCTCATTTATTTAAAATATTATGTGCCAGGAAAATACAATGTTAAAATAACAAAATATATGGAGGATAAAAATGGAAATACTTTGGACAGTGAATACTCTTTTTCTTTCTCAATAACAAACCCGAGCATATTATCAACAAATATTATTAATGGAGAAGAAAATGTTTCGATACATGAAATAGTTGAGATAAAGTTTTCCAATAAAATGAATGAGAGTTCTGTTGAAAAAAATCTGTTTGTTTATCCTCCTTCAAAAACTTTTTATGAATGGAATGGAAACAGGCTAATATTGAAAATTGAATTTGAAAAAGGTAAAAAATATTTTATAAATATTTCAAAAAATGCAGAAGATGCAAGAGGGCTAAATTTAATCGAAGATTTCTCTCTTTCCTTCACAACTGAAAAAGAAATAGAAAGAAAGAATGAAGCACCTTCCTTTTCTTTTACTCTTATCTTAATTTCTTTTCTTATTTTCTATTTGGTAAGAAAGAGGAAATAAGGGTCAATTAAAATAATAACAAACTATTCTGGTTTAGCTATTCTTCACACTTCTTTTTAATTCTTATCCTAAAAAATAATTTTCTCCATGATATATGCAGGGGAGCCATCTGTATAAAAATCTTCAATTATATCTTTTATCGCAAATCCATTTTTTTGATAAAATTTTATCGCTCCTTCATTATCTACTCTCACTTCAAGAAAAATTCTTCTTACTTCTGGAAATCTTATAGCAAGCTCTCTTAAAAGGGATTTTCCTATGCTCTGTCTCCTGTACTTTTTGCTTACCGCGAGCATTAAAACTCTTAAATCAGTTTTTGAAACCTTCACGCTTATGATAAAGCCCACAACTTCATTATTTTTTTCCGCAACCAAAAAGCCATCTGGATATGATGTCCACAAATAAATTAAAAAATCCGATGAATATTTTTCTGGAAATGACTCATTCGCAATTTTTAATACCGCATCCAAATCCCTGTATTCAAATTTTCTTATTGCCATTTAAATTCAAGAGCATTTTTCGGGCAAGAAGTAATGCATTTTCCGCATCTTATGCATTCATTGCTCTTATTCTCATAAGGCATTTCTATCTGCATCGGGCACACTTGAGAGCACTTAAAGCATTTTATACATTTTTCCTCATCATATTTAATCTGCAAAAAGCTTATTTTATTGAAGCAAGCCATCATTGCTCCAACAGGGCAGAGATATCTACACCATCCTCTCGATATGATAACTATCAGAATTAAAAAGGATGCAACAAAAATCATTTTTGGATAGAAGAAAATAGTGAATGTATAACCTGTTGGATTAATTAATAGATATGGCAATGTGCCTGTTAAACCACCTATCGGGCAGATATCAGTATAAGCCAGTTTTCCTGTAAAAAAGCATGCAAATGGAATTGCAAGAAGAATTAAATATTTAGCATATCTAAATTTCTTATCCTTCCTTTCCACCCTTTTTCCCTTAACCAGATCCTGCAAAAACCCAATTGGACACGCCCATCCACATGCACCCCTTCCAAAAACAATGCTGACAGTAAAAATCACTCCAAAAAGATATATCAAAAGATAAAAAGCCCTGTCCGCAAATGCATGCTCAAGCACCCCGATCGGGCAGGCGGCAAGCGCAAAAGGGCTTTCCCAGCAATAAAAATATGAATAAATCAGGCCAGTCGCTCCAAAAATGAAGGAAAGGTTGCTTATCAGGAGGAATGAAATTTGAGAGGCGAATCTTTTTTTCTGCAAGCCAGAGGATTTTTTTAAGGCAAAAAATGAGGCGATTGCGAGAGGAATGCATATATAAGCAAATGGACAGGAATGGCAATTTAAATTGCAGACCATTTTTCATCCCTTGCTCTTTCCAGTATATTTTTTAGTTCCTCTATTGAGGGTCTTCCTCCTTTTCCGTCAGGTGGGCCGGAAAAGGAATACCAGTAGATTTTATCATTTTTTTCGAACATTATTACTGTTGTTGGAACCGATCTTTTTGAATTATAAACTATTATTGTGTCTTCTCTGTCATCAGATATGTCTATTGTGAAAAGAATGGCATAACTAAAATTTTCGCTGAATTTTCCATCTTTTTCATTTCCTTCCACCATGCCCGCTTTCTTCATTTCTTCCCATTGCTGGTTGCACGGCTCACAAGCGGGGCCATAGAAGAAAATCATCAAAACTTTATCTTTTGAATAATTTAAAGCCCATTGGGGATGGGATGGTATGCCACTCATTCCATAGCCATGAGGATATTCAATCCAAAATTCCTCAAATTTTTGAGATTTTGAAATTATTGCAATGCATCCCTGACAGACCATTTCATTCAGCTCCTTTGTTTTTTTATATCTTGTATATGCTCCTGAAATAAGAAGAATAATTGATATTGCTAGAAATATTTTTTTCATATTCCTATCTGCAATGGATTTACAATTTTCTTTAGCACCGCAATTGCGGAAAGTGAAGCGAGATAACTTGTGCTGGGATTTTTCGGGTTTGGCAGATTTTCCACTTCCGCTCTCAGTCTTCCAAATTTCCCATGTGCAAGTATCTTGTGGCTGTTGTATTTTATAACTGGATCCGCTACAATTTTAACTTTTGTATTATCAAATCCAATGCCCGCTAAAGAGAGGCAAGCTGCAACATTTATATTCTTCGGAAAATGCTTCACCGCTTCTCTTGCATTTCCTTCATAAATAACCGTCCTTCTGTCAAAATGCATTCCAAAAGCTTCTGGTGCTTTTGTCGTTACAAGAGTAACTTCATCAAGCCCTCCTATGCTCGCCGCCTTTATTGCATCTAAGCCAGCAACCGCCCCAGATGGAAGATATATTTTAGCTTTTCCTTCTTTTGCCTTCCTGATCAATCTCTCTCTGAATTCATCATCAAAGAGTGCTCCTATTGTCATTATTACCAAATCTTTTCCTTTGCTCACTATTTTTTCCGCATATTCATAAACCGCCTTTTGCGAGGCAGCTTCAAAAACAAAATCTACCTTATCAAGAAATTTTTCCACTTTTTCAAATTTTGCTTTTCTAAGCTCTTCCGCAAGATTTTTTGCTTTTTCCTCTATTATATCATAAAGATAAATCTCTTCAATTTCCTCAATTTCATCCGCAGCTCTTGCAACATCGGTTCCTATTGCTCCACAACCTATTATGCCCAGTTTCATCTAAGCAAATAGTATTTTGTTATATAAATAACTATCCCTGTTTATTCTTTTATTTTTGCTGCAGACCTTGCTATCATTATTGTTGCTATAACCGCTATAATCGTAACTATTATTGCATATGCAAGCATCGCGGGTATTGATTCCTGCCCACCAAATACCGCTTTGAATATTGCAAGAATTGCCCCATTCCAGGCAAGGGCGGCAACAAGTCCAAAGGCAGCTGTTATAAGAGAGGTCATTGCCTTAATTACCTCTCCCTTTAAGCTCATAATAGAAATTATCTTAATAATATTTAAATATTTTGCAATTTTTGTTTTTTTTTACAAAAACGCATTTTATTTATACCATTTTTATATAATATCGTGGAAAAATTAGAAAAATTGAAAGAAAAAAGGAATGCAATTATACTTGCTCACAACTATCAACTTCCCGAAATACAGGATATAGCAGATTTTATTGGTGACTCCCTTGCCCTTGCAATGAAAGCAAAAGAAACAGATGCGAATGTAATAATTTTTTGTGGAGTTGATTTCATGGCAGAAACCGCAAAAATATTAAATCCAGAAAAAGTTGTCATTCATCCTGAAAAGCAAGCAATGTGTCCGATGGCAAAAATGGTTGATGTTGAATCTTTATTGAAGAAAAAAGAAGAGTGTGGATATGAGATTGTTTCATATGTGAATACTTCAGCGGATGTAAAAGCAATCAGTGATGTTTGTTGCACTTCTTCAAATGCGGTAAAAGTTGTAAGCAAAATGAAAAATGGGGTAATATTTACTCCAGATGAAAATTTAGGGAAATATGTTAAAAGATTTGTTAAAGATAAAGATATTTATCTCTGGCCAGGCTTCTGCCCGACGCATGTAAATATTGAGAAGGAGGATATATTAAAAATAAAAAAAGAGCATCCTTTTGCGGAAATAATTGTTCATCCTGAATGCAAAGAAGATGTTATTGATATTGCGAATAAAGTTGCTTCCACTGAAGGAATGATAAAATATGCAAGGGAATCTAAATCAAAGGAATTTATAGTTGGAACAGAAAAGGAATTATGTTATAGAATGAAAAAAGAAATGCCTGAAAAGAATTTTTATTGTTTGGAAAAAGCTATTTGCTCTAATATGAAAAAAATAACTCTTGAAAAAGTTTTAAGAAGTATGGAAAAAATGGAACCTGAAATAAAATTGAGCGATGATATAATTGAAAATGCAAGGAAGCCACTTCAAAGAATGATAGAAATAGGGAGAGGAGATTAAAAAGTAAAAGATAAAATATTAAAAATATTACAATCGGAATATGAAAATTAAAGGGTTGATATTATCAAGGATTTTAGAAGCAATAATATTTGCTATAGGTATTTTCAGCATATATAAAGGTTATTTTGCTCAATCTCTTGCATGCTTTGTTGGTCTATTTTTATCTCTTATGCCAACAATTATAAAGAGGAATTTGAAAATATCTCTTCCATGGTTATTTGAGTTCCTTATTGTTTTTTCTGTATCATTGCATATATGGGGTGGGGCGCTTGGCCTTTATTCCCTGCCTTTCTATGATAAATTTGCGCACTTTATTGTGTCCGCTATTATTTCTTTTTTTGCTCTTATGGTTGTTTATATTTTGACTGTTTTTTCTCCCCGCCTTTATATGGATTCCTTGACAATGATGTTTTTTATTATAATTTTCAGTCTTGCAATAGGGGGGCTATGGGAAATTGCTGAATTTTTTTATGATAAGTTTTTCTTTGGTTATTCCGCATCCCAAATAAGCTTGGATAATACAATGGGTGATTTAATTGCTGATCTCTTAGCGGGGATAATTATAGCTATATTTGGAACAATTGCAATAAGAAGAGGGGAATTTAAGGATATATTGCACATGGCTCATAAACATAGAGATAAATTTATTTATACAAGAGGGAGGGCAATAAAAGCTCTGGAAGAGGCAATTGAAAAAGAAAAAGTGGATGAGAAAGTTTTACCAATAGTGGAGAAGATAAATAAGAAAGAGGATTTTTTTACAACAAGCAGTTGTGCGGGAAGGATAGTAATTATAGAAGTACCTCATTTTGGAATGAAAAGAAATGCTCGCTTCCTAGGGAAATGGCATGATAAAATTGATGAAAAAGATTTAAGAAATGCAATTAAAAAAGCAAAAAAGGGAGAGATATGGTTTTTGGTTCAATCCCCGATTTTCCATATTTCGACAATTTCGATAGAGAATGCAAAAAAAATTTTGAGCATAGCAAATAATAGCGGGTTTAAATATTCCTCAATAAAAAATTTCAATGGAAGATTTATTGTTGAAATTTTGAGCAGTGAAAGAATAGATGTTCCAATTGGGAAAGATGGGAGGATATTTGTAAGTGATGAATATCTGGAAATATTGAGGGATATAGCCAATCATATGATTGAAGTTATTGATGGAAAGTTGAAAAGGCTTGAAAAAAATATTGAAAATATGATGTAAATGAAAATTATTTAAAAAGATTTTAAATTATACTCATGCGCGCGATTATGCGATGCCTGATAGCTCAATGCTTAATAATTTCCATGCTTTTCATAATCCTCGCTAATGGCGATGAAGAAAATGAAATAAATGTTGCAATATATTTTTCAGGAGTTAAAAGATATGCGGAAGAAATAAAAGATGCAATTGAATATAGCTGGATTCACAGTGGAGAAAAATATAAAATTTCATCTGAAATAATAACTAGGAAGGATGTAATAAACGGGAAATTATCGCAATATGATGTTCTTGTTATTCCAGGCATCGCCCGCCCCTATCTGGATGCGATTGATGCGAGATGGAGGAATGAAGTGAGGAAATTTGTTGAAAATGGTGGAGGGTATATTGGAATATGTGGAGGGGCAAATCTTGCAAGTGTTGGATTTGATGGCATGGATATAAATATTGTTCTTAATCCTTTCTTGCTCAAGATAGCAAATGTTTATGTAAATGATGAGCAATATGAAGAATGGCAGTATTTATGGCGCTCCAACTGGAGATATGGAGGTGTGCCTTTAAAGATTTACATAAATTTCAGTGAAAATCCAATATTCAGCGGATTTTATGGTGAGGAGAGAAGTATAAGATACTGGGGAGGGCCAGGAATGTATGAAGCAAATCTAAAAGATGAGAAATTTGGAAAAATAGTTCCTCTCGCTACATATATAGAAGAGCCGATGGAAGTGGCACCATTGCATTACTGGAGATGGGCGGGAGGATGGATTCCTTATAAAAATATCACCACTGATATAAAGGGACAGTATGCGGTAATTTCAACTACCTATGGCAAGGGGAAAGTTGTTCTATTTGGCCCTCATCCAGAGAGAGAAACATTTTTTGATGGATATGTTGAAGAATTTCCTGTTCATGAAAAACTTTCTCCTTTTACCTGGTTTATTTATAACTGGGTGAGCAATAATTCAAGTGAGATAAGCTACAACTGGTGGATTTTGAGAAGAGCGGTTGCATGGGCTGGAAATTTTGAAATTTCTCCCGCAAGCAATACATGCATTATTATAGAAGAGCCAAGATATGGGATTTATTTAAATGGAAGAAAAATAGTTTATAGCCAGAATACAATTGTAATTGGCGCTTCAAATATATTCTGCAAGGCAATAAATACCTCTGAGAATATTCTCTATTTAGATGATGAAATTATCTATAAAGGCATAGGAGACATTCGTCTCACCATCAATTTTCCTCAAGGGATTCATATTTTAAAAGCAATAGGAAAAAATGAAAAAGAAGAAGTAAAAAATGAAGTAATAGTTTTGGGAGGATAAAGAAAGTTAGCCTAAAAAGAGTAAAAACTGCATCTATCCTGAAATCTCACAAAGATTAATTTTATTAACTAAAAACAATATATCCTTAATGAAGTTTGAGGGAAGAGATGTTATAAGTATAAGAGACTTTAGTAAGGAAGAAATTTTGCATATTCTTGATGTTGCGGAAGAAATGATTCCAATTGCAAAAGGAGAAAAGAAAAGCTCTCTTTTAAATGGCTATATCATGGCTTCCTTATTTTTTGAACCATCAACAAGAACAAGACTATCTTTTGAAGCTGCGATGAAAAGACTGGGTGGGGGAGTAATCGGCTTTGCTCAACCTGGCACAACTTCAATGCAAAAGGGAGAGACCTTAGCGGATACAATAAGGACTGCGGAAAGCTACTGCGATGTAATAGTGATGCGCCACCCCCAGGAGGGCTCCGCCCGCATGGCTGCGCAATTTGCGAGCGTGCCAGTTATAAATGGGGGGGATGGAGCGGGGCATCATCCAACCCAGTGTCTGCTTGATTTATTTACTATAAGGAGAGAGAAGGGGAATATTGAAGGAAACACTGTTGCTCTTCTTGGAGATTTGAAATACGGGAGGACTGTTCATTCCCTTGCTTATGCTCTTGCCTTGTTTGGGGTTGATATGATATTTATCTCTCCTAAAGAATTGCAGATGCCAAAAGAAGTTGTTGAGGAATGCAGGGAAATGGGGGCAAATATAGAAGTAAAAAATAGGATAGAAGATTTGGGCAATGTTGATGTTCTTTATGTTACAAGGATTCAGAGGGAAAGATTTCCTGATCCAGGGGAATATAAGAAAGTTGCGGGGAGCTACAGAATTGATATGGATATATTAAAGAAAGCGAAAGAAGACATGATAATAATGCATCCATTGCCAAGAGTTGATGAAATTTCTCCTGAAGTGGATGAAACAAAAAATGCGGTCTATTTTAAACAAACCTTCAATGGCGTGCCTGTTAGAATGGCTCTTCTTGCCCTTGTGCTCGGGGTGGTGAAATGAAGGAGCTTAAAGTCCAGCCAATAAAAAATGGAACAGTTATTGATCACATTACTCCAGGAAATGCTCTAAAAGTGCTGAAAATATTGGGAATAACTGAAAAATATGCAGATTCGGTGATAAGCATTGCAATGAATGTTGTTGGAAAAAGAGGAGTTAAAGATATAGTAAAGGTTGAAAATAGAGAAATTGATCCGAAAGAAGTGAATAAAATAGCATTAATTGCTCCAAATGCGACAATAAATATAATAAGGAATTATGAAGTAGTTGAAAAATACAAGGTTTCTATACCTGATGAAATTGTTGGAATTGTAAAATGTGCAAATCCAAATTGCATATCAAATGGTAAGGAGCCAATAGAAACAAAATTCATAGTTAAAAGCAGAAATCCGCTGAGAATAAAATGCTATTATTGTGAGAGAGAAGCGGAAGATATAGCTTCACAGATAATTTAATTCCTCGATTTTATTCCATATTTTTTTCATGAGTTTTTTAAAATTTTCATCATATTCAACAATACTTTTTCCTTCAACCATTGCTTCAATGAATTTTTTATCAAAAGGTATTTTACCAACTACTTTAATTCCATTGTCTATGCAATATTCCTCGATTTTTTTAGTCAATTCTTCATTTATATCATATTTGTTTATGATCACAACAAATTTTACTTTAAAATATTCTGCTACTTCTATTATGCGATGCATATCATGTATGGATGCTAAAGTTGGTTCCACCACAATAACAACTAAATCTGTATTTACAATGGATGCTATTACCGGACAACCTATTCCAGCAGAAGAGTCAATTAAAACAGGCTTTTTCCCTTTTTCTGAAATTTCGTTAGCTTTTTGCCTGATCTGATTGATTAATTTCCCACTTCCTTCCCCGGATGAAAGCAAACCATATACCAATTTTCCAAATCTTGTTTCCCCAACATAAATTTTTCCTGTGATTCTTTTCTTCAATTCAATAGCCTCATAGGGACAAACAATTTTGCACACCCCGCATCCCTCACATTTTTCACTTATAATTTTAAAATTCTTTATTGCTTTAAATCTGCATTCTTTTTCACATTTCCCACATTTTATGCATTTTTCATTTATTTCCGCTACTTTCATCCCTTCAAAAGAAATTTCCTCCTCTATTTTTGGATTAAAAATAAGATGGAGGTTTGGTGCGTCTACATCACAATCCGCAATAACCGCATTATTAAAGCTTGCAAAAGATGCAACGACGCTTGTTTTTCCTGTTCCTCCTTTTCCACTTGCTACCGCAACAATCATTTTACTCCCATTTTTTCCAAAATGTTGGAAACTATCTCCACGAATATATTTTTGTCCCTCCCTCCTCTTTTACAAAAGGTATGCCCGCATCACTCCCCATCACAATTTTTCTATCTATGGGTATTCTTCCCAGAAAATTTATGCCCAGCTCTTTAGCAACCTCCTCTCCTCCCCCGATCTTAAATAAATCTATATTTTCACCGCAATAAGGGCATTTGAACCCGCCCATATTTTCTATAATTCCAATAACATTCATCCCGAGATAGCGAGCGAAATTTACCGCTTTTCTGCTGTCAAGCAATGCAACATCCTGAGGAGTTGTAACTATCACCGCATTGCAACCTTTTATGGTTTGTGCTATACTCAAAGCCTCATCTCCCGTCCCCGGGGGCAGGTCAATTACAAGAAAATCCAAGTTATCCCACACCACATCCCCAATAAGCTGTTTTATTGCGCTCATTTTAAGAGGGCCACGCCATATAACAGGCATATCTTTTTCAAGAAGGAGAGCAATGGTAATCGCTTTGAGATGAGGGAAAACTTTTACAGGATTTATCCCTTTTTCATTTTCTATTCCAAGCATTTTTGCAACATTTGGTCCATGAATATCCGCGTCAAGCAATCCGGTTTCATATTGCTTCAATGCCAGAGCATATGCTAAATTTACCGCAACAGTTGTTTTACCAACCCCACCCTTTCCACTGATTATAGCTACCTTATACCTAACATTCTTCATATTTTCTTCTATTTTTTCATCCAATTCCATTCTCTCACCTTTTTATCATTTCATAAAGCTCTCTGAATTTCTTCTCCCATTCTTTTTCTTTTACAAGTATCATTCCTCTGGAATATTTTTCCGCTATTTCCCTATTATAAGGAATTTTCATTAAAATATCTATTCCTTTGCTACTACAGAATTTTTCCAATTCCTCTTCTCCTAAACCATATTTATTTATTATAACACCAAAAGGAATGCCAAAATTTTCAACCTTTTCAATTGCTATTTTTAAGTCATGTAATCCGAAAGGTGTTGGCTCGGTAACAAGGATTACAAAATCTGAGCCCTCAATTGTTTCTATGGTGGGGCATGCATTTCCAGGAGGGGCATCCAGCACCGACAACCCCTCACTTCTGACATATTCTTTAACCTTTCTTATTATAGGGGTGGATCTTGCTTCTCCGATATTAAGTATCCCCTGATATATTTCTATCTCATTTTTGCCTCTATAAATTTCTCCTATTTTTCTTCTATCTTCCTTAATCGCATCATAGGGACAAACAATTTTACAGCCATTGCATCCGGAGCATAATTCTTTAAAAAATAGAATATCGGATTGCAAAACCGCAATTGCATTATATTCACAAAACTCCGCACATTTTTTACAGAATTTGCATTTTTTTAAATCAAAATCCGGGTTCATTAAAAAAACATCATCTATTTTTTCCAATTTTGCTTTGACAAAAATATTTGCATTTGGTTCTTCAACATCGCAGTCGTATATTGTGCCATCATTTGCTATAGCAAAATTTACCGCAACTGTTGTTTTCCCTGTTCCTCCTTTTCCACTTGCTACCGCAACAATCATTTTTGATGATGTCCAAAAAGATGCCTGTCACATGCTTCACTTCCTGAAATTTTCTTCAGAAGCCCTTTCTTGAAAGCATAAATTGCATCTCTGACAGTAGTAGCTTCTCCCGCGCTATAAACTTCTATCCCACTTCTTTCAAAAATTTCAATCGCTTTTCTTCCAAGTCCCTTACATATTATTGCTTTAACTTTTTCTGCTAAAAGTATTTCTGGGGGAGAAAGCATTCCACCCATATGGTGGCTTATATTTTGAATAATTTTTATTTTATCGCTCTCTAAATCAAAAATAGTGTAGGTTGGCACTCTCCCAAAATGCTCCCCAATTTGCTCATCTATTCCTTTATTTCCAAGAGTTGGAAAAGCTATTTTCATTTTTTGCTCTCTATATCCTCTATTTTCCTTTTAATTTCCTGCAGCATATCCTCTATCCTTCTTATTTCTTCTTCGAGCATTTTAATATCATCTCTCCCCTCTTTTTCAATATATCTCTCTATCGCATCTTTTACTTTTCCCTGCAAAATTAACATTTCAATTCCTGCTTTTTGAAGTATTTGTGCCGCATTTGGCCCAAAATTGCCCGCAACCACAACATTTACTCCTTTATCTATTGCGAACTGCCCCGCCCTTATGCCTGCGCCTCTGAAGGAATCCGCAAACGGATTTGGCAAAACTTCAACATTTTTTATTTTATTTCCCTCTATTTCAACCAATGTGTAGGTAGGGCTTCTTCCGAATACAGAAGATATGCTATCCTCTAAACCACCAGATGTTGTTGCTATTAATATTCTCATTTTATCCCCTGATTTATTTGCTTTCTATTTCACTCAATCTATTTTTTATCCTTTCTAATTCCTGCTCAATTAACTCTATTTCTTTCTTAAGTATTTCTTTTTCCCACTCTTTTGTTGGTGCAAAAGAAGTAGTCGGGGTTGGAAAAGAAGCGGTTGGTAGCCAAGGAGTGGCAAAATATGGGTTGAATAGCCACCAGCATGCTCCTCTCCCAAATAGCCATCCAGGTCTTTGCCAAGGTGGTAAGTAGCTGAAAGGTCCTCTTCCAGGCCATCTATATATTCCATACCATCCGAACATTTCATCACCATGGAATATATAGCATTTAATATATAAATTTTTCCACAAAATTTTTATATAAAAGTTACATACAAATTATGCCAGGTAGGGGAAGATGCAGAAGATGGGTAAGCATGTTACCAAATGCAAACTACTTTATTCCTAACATGCCATATAGGGAAACAGTTATTATTCTTATAGAGGAATTTGAGGCATTTCGTTTAGTTGATTATCTTGGTTTGACACAGCATGAAGCAGCTATAAGAATGGGCGTTTCTCAAAAAACACTTTGGAACGATTTGAAAAATGCTCGTTTTAAAATAGCGGATGCAATTATAAATGGAAAGGGAATAAAAATAGAGGGTGGAAGCTATGTTTTGAGGTAACCCGCAAGTATCAATATTATATCAACAAGGAAGAAAATTACAATCAAAAGCTCCAATATCAGCAACTTCTTATTTGCATTTTCTTGATTCAATATTAAGTAGAGAGAATTTAATATTTCCATCTTGCTATTTACTCTTTCTTCCCATTGAGAAAGATAAAATCTTTCACTAGTCATCCCATATATTTTTGCTAAATACCAGTCACCAAAAAATTTTGATATATTTGATATATAATCAGTAACTTTTGTTAAATCAATTTTTGTTTTTGAAAGCTCTTCTATTATTTTTCTTGGAGATTTAAAAATATTTTTCTGATAAAGGAATTTTTCAACATCATCATAAGCTTTTGCCAAAATTGTATCAAAATATTTATCATAAGTTCTCAATTCAAGAAGTTGAAGATTTGCAAGCTCAATTGTAAATAAAATATCATTATATTTTCCACTTGGCTCAACAATTATTGCGGAATCCCAGTCTATTACTATTAAATCCTCATCATAGTAGGAATAACTATACTTTGTTCTATCCTTTATTATATCATCACTCAATTTTCTTATTTCTTCATCATTCGCAAGCAATGATGCCAAATTTCTGGCGTGCAATTTTTTATATTCCATTTCGTTTATTCTTTTTATACAGAATACTGTATGTGTTTCTGGCTCTATTTCAATTCCATATGGCTCTATTATATTCTCTTTTACCGCTTGAAGAACTTCCTTATGAATTTTCTCCACATATTTTTCCAGTGATATTTCTTCGTTATCCTCAATTATCTTTATGGTATAGTAGGAAAAGAGGGATTCAAATTTTTTATTTGAAAATTCTATTCTTATTTCATATGAAATTACTCCGATCGGGAAAAGTTTTATATTTGTCCTTAAATGAACCCTTCCTCTATTTGTTAAAACATCTCTCTCTTCAAATTTAAAGCAAAGATATTTAGGGAACTTAACATATTTTGGAGCGGATTTTTTAATTTCAATCAAGCTCATATCAAGTTTTTCTATGAGCAGAGTATCAAGCTTTTTTACATTCTCTATATCAAGCAATGCTCCTATATCATAAAGGAAATAATAAACTACTTCTCCATCCATGCTTATATAACACAAACTAATATAAAAGATATATTTTTAACTGTAAATGTTATCCATGAACAGAAAAATTCTGGTATATGCAACAATCTCCTCCTTGATCTGGGGGGCATCATTTCCAATAACAAAAATTGCCCTGAATGGAGCTTCTCCCATAATGCTCGCTTTTCTGAGATATGGAATTGCAAGCTCAATTCTAATTCCATTTCTTTTCCCTTTTAAAATAAAAATAAAGGATTTTGTTCTCTTGGGACTTTTCAGCGTAACATTTCCCACAATTCTTCAAAATGTTGGACTAAAATATACCCATGCCTATATCTCTGGATTTATTCAGAGCACCGGCCCCCTATATACCTTAATCCTTGCTTATCTCATGCTAAAAGAAAAAATAACAAAACAAAAAATAGCGGGCTTAATCATAGCCATTTCCGCCACCTACTTTGTTGTTTCTCCGCAGGGCGGCGGTAATGTGGCGGGCAACTTGCTTGTTTTATTTTCTGCAATAAGCTATTCTGCGGGGGGAATAATTGCGAAAAATTTGTTGAACAGGGGGTATAAGGCAATTCAATTGCTATCTTTTTCTTCATTTTCTGGGGCAATTTTTCTTATTCCATGCTTGTTTTTAGAGGAAATAAAAATTGTTTATGAAGGGATTGCTCTTGCGGTTTTTCTTGCAATAGTTACAACCTTATTTGCATATATCCTATGGTATTCAGCGATGGAAAAAATTGAGGTATCGAGATTATCCTTCTTTACTTTCATGATGCCTCTTTTTTCAGTGATTTTTTCAGGACTTTTTTTAAATGAAAAAATAAAAATACTTACTATTGTTTCAGGATTTATAGCAATATTTGGCATATTGATTGCACAGCAACAATAAAAATTTATTCTAAATCCGCATTATATTTATGATGCAAGCAAAATTAATTAATGATATTACAGATTTAGCATGGCTTTCAAGAGCATTCGATACAGAAGTAAAGAGAAGTGTATTCAATGAAATTTTTCAAGGATGGAAAACAATGGAAGAAATAGAGGAAAAGTATGGTAAGGAAGGAAAAGAAGCATTAAAATTTTTTGAAAAAGTTAAAATGGTGGAGACAAGATGGATAATGCCAGAAGATGGAAAGGCAAGAAAGGAATATCATGCCTTTTATAATTCATTCCATATAAATGTTATGACATCCATAGAAAACATAAAAGATACATTTTCAATAGTTCTCATGGATGATAAAAAGTTTAGAGAAATTGAGAAAAAGATTTATGAAAGAGTTAAGGAAAAAGGAGAGTTAAGCAGAGAAATAGAAAAGGAGATAGGGTTATCTCCTGTTCAGATGAGATGCGTTGTGAAGAGGTCAAAAATTCTTGAATATAAAGGAATGAAAATAGAAAAAGTGGAATAAAGATGATTGCTACATTTCTTGGAGGAGGAAGAGAAGTAGGAAGAGTTGGCATATTTCTGGAGATAGAAAATAAAAAAATTTTGATTGATTATGGCATATCTCCTCAAAATCCTCCAGTTTATCCAATTGAATCTCCTCCAGTAAAAGATGTTATTTTATCCCATGCTCATCTTGACCATTCTGGCATGATTCCCTGGATATGCAGAAGATATAACACAAGGGTTTTTTCCACAAAATTGACTAGGGAGATTTCACAAATTCTCTTTTATGACACGTTAAAGATAGCGGATGCAAGCGGTTATCCTTTTCCATACGATATGAATGATATAGAGATAGCAAATCAGAATTTTTTTGATGTTGAAAAGAAAATTTTCATAGACGATGATATTGAAATAAATTTATATCCAGCGGGTCATATTCCTGGATCAACAATGATAAAAATAAATGATTCTCTTTTTGCATGTGATATAAATACAATAGAAACAAGATTGCTTCATGGAGTAAAGCCTGTTAAATGCAGAAATCTCTTCATTGAGGGAACATATGCGGGCGTTGATCATCCTGATAGAATAGAGTTAGAAAAGAAATTCATAGATGATGTGGAGGATGTTGTAAATAATGGGGGAAAGGCAATAATTCCCGCATTTGCGTTAGGGAGAACCCAAGAAATTGCAATGATTCTTGCGGAAAGAGAAAAAGAAGTATGGGTTGATGGAATGGGTTATCAAATTTCTGAAATATTCCTGGAGAATGGAAAATATATAAAATCTCCTCAAAAATTAAAAAAAGCAATTGAAAAAATCAATTTTGTTTATTCAAATCAAGGGAAAAAACTCGCATTGAAGGCGGGAATTGTAATTACAACAAGTGGAATGATGAATGGTGGCCCGGTTTTGTGGTATATAGATAAAATAAAGGATGACCCAAAATCAGCGGTATTTATCAGTGGCTACCAGGTAGAGGGAACAAATGGAAGGAGATTGCTCGATAATAAAGAAATAGATTTATATGGAGTTGTCAGGAAAGTAAATTGCCAGGTAAAATTTTACGATTTCTCCGCCCACGCAGGCCACAGCCAGCTTGTTAAATTTATAAATGAATGCTCTCCAGAAAATATTATAATATTTCATTCAGAAAAGCCCGAACTGCTAGCGGAAGAAATAGAAGCAAATACATATATTCCAAAAAATGGGGAGAAAATAGAGATAGGGGGAGATTAGGCTATTATATCAACGCCCAATCTTTTTCCACTATCCCATCTTGCAAGTCTTACTTCATCCGTTTTTGGAGATAGAATATAAGGTGAGGTTACTCCTGTCATTATTGCCATAACCCTGCATCTCCCGTTGTAATCTGGATTTACTCTAGCTCCAAGTATAACATTTGCATATGGGTCTATTTCATTTGTCATATATTCCGCTATTTTCTCAGCAAATTCAAGGCTCATATCTTGTCCGCCAGTTATATGAATCAAGCAACCTCTTGCTCCAGCAGTATCTACTTCTAGCAATGGATGGTGCAATGCTTCATGTGCTAGTGCTTCAGGACCATCCCTTATTGTTCCCTCTCCCCAGAACATCGCTGCCACATCTCCACCGCTTACAATTGTTTTTACATCCGCATAATCAAGATTTATCAGAGATGGCTGGGTAATTGTTTCAGATATTCCCTTAACTGTTTCAGATATAAGCTGGTCCATTACTCCAAATGCCTTGTCTATTGGCAGATGAGGTACAAATTCAAGCAATTTCTGATTGTCAAGCACTATCACCGAGTCGCACTCTCTCCTGAGCTCCTCGAGTCCTTGCTCCGCTCTTACTATTCTTCCTCTCTCAACCTTGAATGGAATAGATACCATGCCAACCACAATCGCTCCGTTCCTCTTTGCAATCTTTGCCACCAATGGGCTTGCGCCTGTGCCTGTGCCACCGCCCATGCCAGCGGTTATGAAAACCAGGTCCGGTTCGCCTATTATCTGGGCAATTTCATCCTTGCTCTCCTCTGCTGCTCTTCTTGCAATATCTGGATACCCACCCGCTCCAAGGCCGCGAGTTATGTTTCTCCCTATGACAAGTTTTTTGTCCGCTTCAACTACGTCCAATGCCTGCTTATCTGTATTTATTGCTATTATCTCCGCCCCTTTTACTCCTATCTTGTGTAATCTGTTAACTGTGTTTCCTCCCGCTCCCCCTACCCCTATGACCACAATCTTTGGTATTCCAAATCCATCATCTATTTCCTTTTTTTCCGTCCCAAACTTTAGCGCATCTTCTACTAAACTTTTCATTTACATCCCCTCCTTTTTCTTTATATAGGCTGGTTGCAAAGGCATCCCATCCCCTCCTTTATTTTTTATCATATTTTTTCACCTCTTCTACATACGCTTGCAACTCTCTGAAAGTATCCCATGTCTTCTTTCTTTCCTCTACTTCTTTGCCGATGTCTCTGAGCAATAAGTTTACCGCCCTTTTTATTGCCTCGGATCTTGAGCTGAACTCACCGAGGGTAATCAAGGTATCTATCCATGCAATTTGGTGTTTTGGTAGCCTTACTGTGACTTTTTCTGTTTCCATTTTCTCCCCCAAATGACGGACTTTGTAGGACATTGTCCATCATTTGTCAGACAATAATATCTAACTTATTTAAAAATTTTTCTATTTTTGCATTTCCACTGGAAAAATAAATTCAATGCTATAGATGAAAATTATTTAAATTAAAAATTTTTCTATTTTTCAATCTTGAAAAAATCCTTGCCTTATATCTCAATTATATTCTCAAATGATGTTTGCTATGCGAGACTTTTAAGATATAACTTCAAGATATAATTTTTCTTCTCTATAATGAATACCAAGGAATAGAACATATATCTTTACCGAATAGAAGAGCATTGCTCTATTTCCTTCTTCCAGATTAATCTTTACATACCCCTGCTATTGAAAAAATACCTCTGATAGCATCGGGAAATTTTCTTTCCATACTGTACATTGCTTCAAATGCAATTCCATCCTTCTAGAGCTTAAGAAGGTTAAAACCATTTAAGAAGATTAAAACCATTCTTCTATTGCAACATTTTATTATTCTCGTCTGAATTCAGCAAAAATTGTTTTCTTCTTTCTCGCATTGCCTCTAAAAAGGGTAAAATTTTTAAATAGATAATATATTCCAACTCACGAATTTTAAAAGGGATACTGTGAAGTATACGAGATTCGAAAAAGCGAGAATAATAGGAGCGAGAGCATTGCAGATAGCGATGGGTGCTCCCCTACTTATAAAAATAACGGATGATATTGTAGATCCTATTAAGCTTGCTCTCATGGAATTTGAAAAAGGGGTTATCCCTATAACTGTGAGGAGGAGAGGAAAAATTATAAAAGGGCCTGTAGTATAAGGTGACATCATGGAAGAAAAAAAGTTTATGGTTCCAGAAGAAACATATATTTCCTGTGGTGTGGAAATAGGCACACAGCAGAAAACAGAGCATATGAGACCATTTATTGCAAGAGTAAGAAATGATGGACTTTATCTTATAAATATAGAGGAGACAGATAAAAGAATAAGACATGCTGCAAAATTACTTGCAAGATATGAGCCAGAGAAGGTTGCGGTTGTTGCGGTCAGGCTATACGCTCAAAAACCGATAAAAATGCTTTCTGAGATATGTGGTTTTAATGCAATGCCAGGAAGATTTCTGCCTGGCACATTCACAAATCCAAATTCTGAGAATTATAAAGAAGTGGATATTCTCCTTATAAATGATCCAATAGGTGATAAGCAGGCAATGAATGAGGCAATAAAAGTGGGATTGCCAGTCATAGCCCTTTGTGATACAAATAATGAGACAGGTTTTGTTGATCTTATCATTCCAGTTAATAATAAGGGAAGGAAATCTCTTGCATTAACCTACTGGCTTTTAGCAAGGGAAATATTGAAGGCGAGAGGGGATATAAAGAGCGATGACGAATTCCAATATAGAATAGAAGATTTTGAAGCGGAGCTTTAGCAAAACAGGCAAACTTTTATAAATGCTTTTGTTTATTCTCATGGCAAATTTCCCTGAAGCAGAAGCAAGATTACTCAACAAGCTTATATGCATGAAATGCAATGCAAGGAATCCATCAAAAGCGGAAAGATGCAGGAAATGCGGTTCAACTCGCTTGAGGCCAAAATCCCGCCAGCGCGGTAAAGGCGGTTGAGCGGGCGGTGGAAAGGCTTAGCGGGATAGAGCAACAAATTTAATATATCTCGTTTTTATCCTTTATGGAAGTTCTGCTTCCTTACGGGAAAGGAAAGATTGGATTAGATATTCCTGACAGGAATATTCTTAAAATAATTGGGGCAAAGGAGATAATAGCGGAAAATGAGGAGGAGATTATAGAAAGAGGTATTAACAGAGAAGCATTGAGAAAGTTCAGGGGAAAAATAGCGATAGTTGTTGATGATAAAACACGCCCTTGCCCTACCAAAAAAATTATTCCTTATCTATTGGATGAATTAAAAGGGGAAATAAAAATAATTTTTGCAACTGGAACACATGAAGCGGTGAATGAAAAAGAAGCTCAAGAGCTTCTTGGGGATATAGCATATCAATATGAATGGATCAGTCATAGTCAGAGTAGCGAGTTTGTTGAGCTAGGAAAAACAAAGTTTGGCACTCCATTGCTCCTTAATGCGGAATTCATGAAAGCGGATGTTAAAATTTTGCTCGGAGATATAGAATATCATTATTTTGCGGGTTATGGAGGGGGAAGAAAAAGTGTTTTGCCAGGTGTTGCATCTGAAAAAACAATTGAAATAAATCATCAGAGAATGTTTCATGAAAATTCAAGATTTGGTGTTCTCGATGGAAATCCAGTAAGCGATGACATGGAAAATGCAGCAGATATTGCAGGCATTGATTTCTGTTTCAATGTTGTAATTAACAGCAAGCATGAAATAGTTGGAGCATTCTCCGGAGGGCATAGAGAAGTTTTGAGGGAAGGCGCAAAAATGGTTGACAAAATGTATAAAGTTGAAGTGGGCCACAAAGCGGACTGCGCCATAATTGCATCAGATGGCTATCCTCATGACATAAATCTTTATCAGGCGATGAAGGCAATTCAAACTGTTGTTGATGTTGTAAAGGAGGGAGGGAGTATATTTTTGGTAGCGGAGTGTAGTGAAGGGCATGGAAGCAAGAAATTTTATGATGAAATTGGAAAATACAAAAACAGCCAGGAAGTTAAAGAAGATTTGCTAAAAAAATTCATAATGGGAAAGCACAAGGTTTATTATATGCTGAAGGCATGTGAGAAATTCAAAATTTATATGGTAACAAAAATGAGCGAGGAAATGGTTTCTCATTTCAGAATGAAAAAAATAGAAGAAAATGAAATTCTTGACCATATTTACAAAAATCATGGGAAGGATGCAAAAATTGTTGTTTCTCCAAATGCATCAACAACCCTTGCAACCTTAAAATCGCAATAATTAAATTTTGCTTTTTATTTAAATTCATGATTGAAGTTGAAATAGAAAAGCCAGAAAATGTAAACTTCATTTTGGGGCAGACCCATTTCATAAAAAGCATTGAAGATTTATATGAAGCAATGATGCATGTTCCAAATGCAAAGTTTGGAATAGCATTCTGTGAGGCATCTGGAAAATGCTTGATAAGATATGAAGGAAATGATGAAGAAATGATTTCTCTTGCAATAAAAAATGCGGAGAAAATTTCGGCGGGGCATACCTTTATCATATTCATGAAAGATTGCTATCCAATAAATGTGCTTAATCCAATAAAAAATGTGCCAGAAGTATGCAGGATATACTGTGCAACCGCAAATCCAACAAAAGTTTTGATTCATGAAACAGAAATTGGCAAGGAGAAAGGGAGGGCAATAATTGGAGTTGTTGATGGATTCAAGAGCAAGGGAATAGAAAAAGAGGAAGATAAGAAGGAAAGAATTGAATTTTTAAGGAAGATAGGGTATAAGAAATGATTTTCTTTCCTGCAAAAATCTCTCCACCATTTTCGAAAATTCTTTGAATGGAGTGGTTCTCCCAAATATTATTTTTGCTCCTACTCTCCTAAGCTCTTCCGCCCATTTTGTCCCAAACCATGCGGTATAGCCCCATATAATTGCATCAGGATCAATTTTAAGTATTCTTTGAGTTGCTCTTATTCCATCCATCTTAATTTCATCGAGCTCAATTTCATTTTTTCCTGATAAATTTAAATCCATTATTACAAGAGATGGTTTTTCTCCTTTTCTGAACAATTCTTCATATATTTTTACTCCTTCTTCCCCAGAAAATGCACTTATAATTTCTACATCCTTTATTCTTTCTAAATAGATTTTCAATAGTTCATGTATATCTGGCTCATCATCAACAATCAATATTTTATTCAACTATCTCACCTCTCTGTGTTACATTTTTAATAACCTTTTCTATTCTTTCAATGGCTTTAATTGCTTTTTCTATTTTATCCTTTCCATCTTCTTTTTTTGCAAGCTCAAGATAACCTTTTGCTATTACAAGAGGATTGAAGAAGTAATGAGCGGTTTTGCTCTTGAAATCCATCTCTCTTTCAAGTGCTTCTCTTACTTTTTCTATTGCCTTTATTTTTACTATACCCGCTGCAAGCTCTTCACTTATTGCTTCCAATAGCCTTATCTTACTTTCTGTTAATGGCTCTTCTTCGCTTCCCATAACCTGCAATATTCCATGAATTTCATTTTTTGATATTAGAGGAAGGGTTAGCAATTCTTTCATCTTGTATTTTTTATATAAATCAAAATTATAGGAAAGTGGCTTGTAATTTTGAAGATTTTTTATATAACTTTTCTTTTCGCTTAAAAAAACTTTTACCGCCTCCCTTCTTTTATCATCAATGCTATATTCAACTATGTTTCTTTTTACAAATTCTTCTGGATAGTTGACAAATGCAACAGGAACCAATGAATTTTTCTCCCTTTCATATATAAATATATTCCCGTAGTCAATTTCAATTATCTTTATCAGAGATTCAAGGAAACTGTTGCATAGCTCCTTTAAATTTTCACTTTCATTAACATATTTTCCTATATAATAGTGTAAATCAGATAATTTCTTTATTTCCTCCTCCGCTTCCCTTCTTTCAGTAACATCTCTTAAAATTCCCATAACTTTTGCCTCTCCTTTCTCACCTATTTCAACGGTTTTTGCTTCCAAAAATCTTATTTTCCCATCTTTTCTAACGATTCTGAATTCATATCTGCCCGGTATTTCCTTTCCCTTTATTCTTTCCTTTTTCCTTTTTTCAATCAATTTTCTGTCTTCTTCATATATCAAATTCATGAAATTGAAATCCTTGCTCAGCAACTCTTCCTTGCTATAACCAGTAATCCTCTCAAATTCTGGATTAACATATTCAAATCCTCGAGGTGTAACAATATAAATTGCATCATTTGCACTCTCCACCAAACTTCTAAACTTCTTCTCACTTTCTTTAAGAGCCCTGTATGCTCTTTTCTCTAAGGTTAAATCTCTTACCATTCCAACTACCGCATACTCTCCCTCATATATAATCGGGCTAACGCTGAACTCAGCCTCTCTAACATCTCCATCCTTCCTCAAAATTTTTGCAAAATAAATAGTTGGCACCTTTTCTCCTCTTGCTCTTTTTGCTCCATATTCTCTTACCTTATCTCTATCATCTGGATGAATTAATTGATATATATCCTCCATACTGTATAACTCCTCCTTAGTATAACCAGTTAATTCGCAAACTCTATCATTTACAAACAAAAATTTGTTCCCTCTGTAAATATAGATTGCATCATGGCTTCCCTCTACAATTGCCCTGTATTTTCTTTCACTTTCTACAAGCGCCCTGCTCATTTCCTTTATCTTCGTTATTTCCTTTGCAATATGAATAATTTTCTCAATTTTTCCTTCTCTAAGCACTGGAGAAACTGTAACTATAAACTCGCCCCGAACCGCACTCATTTCCATTGTTTTTAATTCTGGTTTTGATGATAAAAGTAAATCAACCAATGGACATTTATCCGCTGGTTTAGTGCTTAAATGGAAAATTTCATAGCATTTTTTACCAACAACATCTTCTTTTTTAACTTTGAGCAATTCTAAAGCGGAAGCATTTAAATCAAGAATTGTGTGGTCTGGAGACAAAATTATTGAAGGATCAATTATTGAATTGAAAATGTTTTCCCAATCCTCTTTTGCCTTCTGTAATTCTTTCTCTTTTTCAATTAACTCAGTTATATCCTCCACAATTCCCTCATAATAAAGAGTTTTTCCATGCTCATCTCTTATTGCAATTGCACTTTCTCTTACCCAAACAGTTTTTCCATCTCTTCTTTTCCAAGCAGAAATTCCCCTAAAATATCCCTTCTTCCCTATCTCTTCGGTAAATTTCTTTCTCTCATAACCAGGCTCGTAATATCTTTCATCCTTTAAATCTCTTTTAAGTAATTCCTCAACATTCTCATAGCCCAGCATTTTTGCAAGGAAAGGATTTACAAAAAGTATTTTCCCATCTGGAGTAGTTCTATATATTCCAACATTTGCATTCTCAAAAATTTTCCTAAACTTCTTCTCACTTTCTTTAAGCGCAATTTTTGCTTTCATTTCATCAGTTATATCTATCTGGAAGCCCCATGCCCCATAAATTTTATTTTCCTTAATAATTCCAACAAATGAATTTGAAAAATATTTTTCCTCCCCTTTCTTGTTTATTTCATGAGAAATTCCTCCATAAATTTTGAAACCATTCCTTATTGCCTGCCTCAGATATTCCCTATTTTCTTCAGTATCAGGCATGAAATCAGAAAGTCTTGCTCCAATAATTTCCTCTCTCTCCGCTCCAAGCATTCTTGCATATGAGCTATTGCATTCAACACATTTTGTTTTAAATGCCTCTTCTATTATCTTATCCTCGGGAGTAGAAATATCTAAGGGCTCATCTAGCATGAAGCAATATACCCCAATTTCCACATTGTTTAAAAAATATGAAAGCCTTTCATCTCTTTCCTTCATCTCTTCCTCCATTTTTTTCTTTTCTGTTATATCTCTTATAATTCCTTCATATCCAATTAAATTCCCTTTTTCATCTCTCAATTCATAGCTTGTTTCAAGAACAATCAGCTTTTTTCCATCCTTTCTTTTTATCTCTACTTCATAATCTTTAATATGTCCTTTCTTTGAAATTTCCTTCATAATTTTCTCTCTTTCATTGGGGTTATAATAAAAATCTTTTGCAATATCTATTTTGAAAAGCTCTTCCTTGCTTTCATAGCCGAGCAGTTTTAGGGCGGAATCATTTGCATCAATAAATTTCCCTTCAACCGTGCTTATCAGTATTGCATCTTTCGATTTCTCAAAAAGTTCCTTATATCTTTCCTCCGCCCTCCTTGTTTTTGTTATATCAGTTATTACCCCAATAAATGCGGGTTTTCCCTCAATCTCAATTACTCTTCCACTTCCAACCGCCCATTGAATGAATCCGTCTTTGCTTACATACCTGAATTCTGGCACAATAGCTGTTTTCCCTTCAATTATTTCTTTTATTGCATCCTCGACTTTCTTCCTGTCCTCTTCATATACTACAGATAAATAGCCCATTTTATTCAATTCATCTATGGTATGGCCCAATGCATCTATAAGGGAGCGGTTTGCAAACTTTATCTCTCCTTCTTGCATAATAAATATTCCACTTCCCGAGCTCTCGCAGATTGCCCTGTAAAGCTCTTCCTTCTCCTTTATTTTTTCCTCCGCCTTTTTTCTTTCAAAAGATTCAATTAAATTCACCACAAACTCCGCTATTGAAATAGCGAAATTTTTTTCCTCAATGCTCCATTCTCTAAAAGAATTGTGCTCATAGCATATTACACCAATCAGTTTTCCATTTTTTCTCAATGAAACATCCATCATTGATACAATTCCATATTTCCTCAAATAATCCGCATATTCACTTGTCCTCTCATCTTTCATTGCATCACTTGCATCTATCAATATGCTTTTTTCAAATGCCTGAAAATATCTCGGATAGCTATCCGCTTTTAAAATGAGCTCTTTTTCATGAGAATTTTTACTCAGAGTATATAAATCATGGCAAGAAAGCTCTCTTTTTTGCTCATCATAAAACCACAAACTAACTCTTTCAACATTCATTGTTTTTGAAACAGTTTCATTTATCTTTCTTATTGCGGAATCAAAATCTTTAAAGGATGTTTTAAATAGCTCAAGAAGTGCTTTCTTGTATTCCATATCCCTTTTTATCCTATTAACTCTTTCAATAGCAATTTTTATTGCAAATGGCAATCTTCCTATGCTATCCTTGATAACATAATCATCCAATCCATGCTTCATTGCTTCAATTACTACTTCTTCAAAAACAGGCGAGAGAACCATTATTACAGGAACAAATTCCTTTCTCTTCTTAACTTCAATCAAAACTCTAATTCCATTTCCCCAGGGAATTTCATAATCAGTCAATACTAAATCATAATCTCCATCAACAATTTCATAAAATCCTACTTCATTGTATATTTCAATAAATTCATCATCTGGAAAATATTTTCTCAAATAATAAACCAAATTTTTCATCCCTTCCCTCTCCGCTACAACAACAAATCTCATTAGAAAAAAGTATTTTTAGGTATTTAAATATAACTGTTTTGCTTTTCCCCAATTGCGATTTTCGTATAAGAAATCCTTATATATAAACTTATTTTTACAAATAATGAAATTTAAAGGAATTTTGGTGATTATATGCGCTTTTTTGATGATACCATTTGCAAAAGCAATAGACAGCGATAATGATGGAATAAATGATGAGGATGAAATTTCTCTTGCAAATGAATTTTCCCCATTTCTTTATTTTGAGAAAGGCGAAGAAGTTTATCCGGTGAGCGTGGATTATCATATAAAAAATTCCAATTTAAATAAGAGCGTTGATGGCGAAAACATTTTAATAGATTCAAACCCTTCCGCAGAAATTCTTTCAAAATATAAAAATCCTGGCGAAAATTACTATCTCGATAACAGAAAAGGAAGCATAGAGGATAGGGGAATAATAGAAGATTACAGGAATGAAATGGAAAATCTGGGTTATACTGTTTATGCAAGAGTTACCACTTCTGGAAGTAATATAGTAGTCCAATACTGGTTCTTCTACGCCTTCAATAAAGGCCCACTCAACACTCATGAAGGAGACTGGGAAATGGTGCAGATTTTGCTAAACCCCTCGCGCCAGCCCCTGGCGGTGATGTACAGCCAGCACATCAGCGGGCAGAAGGCGGGCTGGGAAGATGTTGAAAAAGAAGGAAATCATATAAAGGTATATGTTGCGAGGGGGGAGCCATGCAAATTATTTCAGGTATTGTCAGGGAAAGATGGGGCTTGCAAATGATAGGGTGGGGAAAAATGGTAAAATACTTTCGCCTGAAGATTACCGCATAGTAGTGATGGCGGAGAAAGGAGGATGGATTGATTTTGCGGGTAGATGGGGAGAATTTGGAAGTGCGGAAGAAGAGCTGAGAGGAAAGAGAGGGCCATATGGTCCAGCTTACAGAGAAGATGGAGAAATGTGGAAGAATCCTGTTGGATGGGGAGAAAGCCTGCCATCACTTAATCCTTTAATTCTTAAAATTGAATGGTTTTTCTACAATTTTGTTTTAATATTTTTGATACTAACCCTTCTGTCACTTTCCATCATTTTATTCTCAATATATCTCAGATACAAAAAGACAGGAAAAAAATCCTTATTCCTAGCTTCTATAGATGGAATTAATGCAAAAAGCATTGGAAATATTCTCTGCATAATTGGAATAGTTATTGCCTTCCTTTCTCTTTTATTCCCATGGTATAATGCTTTTGTGGATGTTCAAACTGGCTCATATAAAACTCCAGGTATGGTGAAAATAATTTCAATAGATGGAATTGATGGAATAAAGGTAAATTTAATGGAGAAAAATAGCGGATTAATTCAACTGTTTTCCTTTCCTATACCATTTTCATATGTAATTGGAATAGGAATAATTCTCTTCATTTTATCATGTATTGGAATAATTGAAAGCGGAAAAGCGGGCAAAAAATATATTTCAAGGGGAATAAAGTTAATAATTCCTTTCGTGCTAATATTAATTGTTGCAATTCTTATTTCAAAGTTTGCATCAAATCAAAGCATGGAATTAAAATATGGTGTAAAAGAAATTATGGCTGAAATATCCTCCTCGCCTCTGGGAGGAGATGAAACTCTTTTACTCCCAGAATATGGTAGTTTGCATCTGAAATGGGGGATTGATATCGGGGCAATAATGCTTCTTATTTCAGGCATAATATTAATTATTGCGGGAATAATTGAAATAATGGCAAAAGAAGAGCTAAAATAGCTTTAATTTCTCAATCTCTTCAAAAAGCTCATCAACACTATCAAAATTTTTTATTCCAACATCCCAGGTTTTAAGTCCATATACTCTTTTCCCTAGTTGCATTGCAATTGCAATTTCTGAAAGAGTTCCATATCTTCCATCTATTGCAATAACAATATCTCCATTCATAACAACGAGGACATTTCTTGCATATCCCATGCCAGTCAAAATAACATAATCAAGATATCTGTTTGCCTCACTCTTATCTTTTCCAGGAAGAATTCCTATTGTAACTCCTCCCTTTTCCTTCGCCCCTCTACAAACCGCCTCCATAATCCCTCCTCTTCCTCCAGTAACAATTACCGCTCCATTTTCCGCAAGCCTTCTTCCCACTTCCCTTGCCATCTCATATATTTCTTCTTCGCAATTCTCTCCTCCTACAACGCTCACATACATGCTTATAAAAATATCCAGAAAGATAAACTTTACTCGCAAGATTAATAAATCCCCTTCCATTACCCCTTCATGTATGAAATTCGCTTCCATGGAAGAGGTGGCCAAGGCGCAAGGATGGCGGCGGAGGCATTTGCGCTCGCTGCCTTCTTAGAAGGAAAGTATGCGGTGAGCTTCCCATTTTTCGGGGCGGAAAGGAGGGGGGCGCCAGTGAGGGCATTTACGAGAGTTGATGAAAATAAGATAAGGATAAAGACACAGGTCTATGAGCCGGATTATGTAGTGGTGCTTGATGAGACGCTTGTTGAAACAGAAGATGTGCTTGAAGGGCTTAAAAAAGATGGAATGGTTATAATAAATACTTCAAGGAAGCCTGAAGAAGTTAAGCTATCAAGGGAGGTGAAATGTGCAACTGTTGATGCTACGAGCATTGCCCTTGAAATTCTTGGAAGACCAATAACTAATACTTCCATTCTTGGAGCCATAGCAAAAGCAACAGGTAAAGTAAGCATTGAATCAATAGAAAAGGCAATTATTGAGAAATTTGGAGGCAAGCTTGGAGAAGAGGCTGGCAAAAGAAATGCGGAGGCTGCAAGGGTTGCATATGAAAAAACACTTATTGGAAAATCTAAGGCGGGCAAGGAATTCATACCTCGTAGGAAATGGTTGCCAGGAGTTGATGAAATGCCTGTTGGAGGGGCAACCTCCTCTCTTGTTACAGAAGCGGGACTTGTTGGAATTGGCTCATTTGTGGAAAATAAGACAGGTGACTGGAGAACATTTATGCCAGTTATAGATGAGGAGAAATGCATTGGTTGCCAATTCTGCTGGTTTTATTGTCCTGAGGGATGCATAAAAATGGAGAATAAAAAAGCAAAAGTTGATTATGAATATTGCAAGGGATGCGGGATATGTGCAAATGAATGCCCTGCTAAAGCAATTTCAATGCAAAGGGAGGTGAGAGCATGATTCAAAAGCTTGAAAGAAAGAAGATGGTTGTAACAGGTGATTATGCAACTGCTTATGGCGCCTTGCTGTGCGATGTGGATGTTGTCGCTGCATATCCCATAACCCCTCAAACACTTATAGTTGAGGAATTCTCAAATTTTGTTAATGATGGAATAACTGATGCGGAGCTTATTATGGTTGAATCAGAGCATTCCGCAATGAGTGCTTGTATTGCATCGCAGGCATGTGGAGTAAGAACTTTTACCGCTACTTCTTCGCAGGGACTTGCACTTATGCATGAAATGCTTTTCATTGCATCCGCTTTAAGGCTTCCAATTGTCATGCCAGTTGTGAATAGAACTCTTGCAGCTCCTATTGGGATATGGTGTGAGCACAATGACAGCATGCCAGAAAGAGATGCGGGCTGGATCCAGATGAGTTGCGAGGATAATCAAGAAGTGCTTGATATGATAATAATGTCTTATAAAATAGGGGAAAGAAAAGATGTTTTGTTGCCTGTAATGCCATGCCTTGATGCATTCATTTTGAGCCATACTGTTGAGCCAGTTGATGCACCTTCAAGTGATGAAGTTGCGGAATTCCTTCCAAAATATCAGCCCCATGCAGAGCTTAATCCTGACAAACCTATGGCAATAGGAACATTTACTCCTCCAGAATATATACAGGAGCTGAGATATCAGCAACATATTGCAATGGAAAGAGCAAAAAAGGCTATAAAAGAAGTTACAAAAGAATTTTATGAGAAATTTGGAAGAAATTATCACGGGCTAGTTGAGGAATATAGATGCGATGATGCGGACTATATTTTGGTAACAATTGGTACTGTAACTGGCACCGCAAGAGATGTTGTTGATGAAATGAGGAGCAATGGGGAAAAAATAGGGCTCCTGAAGCTTCGCTTTTACCGCCCGTTCCCAAAAGAAGAACTCCGCAAGGTTGCTGAAAATGCTTCCGCAATTGGAATATACGACAGAGCAATTTCATATGGTGTAGGTGGGCCAATATATATTGAAGCAAGAAATGCTTTATATGGCTATAACTTGCCGGTTTATAATTTCCTTGCTGGCTTGGGAGGAAGAGATGTAACAAAAAAGGATGTTGAAAAAATGTTTGAAATAATGATAGAAAAGAAAAAAGAAGATATATACTGGCTTAACACAAGGGGGGTGAAAATATGAATATAAAAGATTTGCCAGAAGAAAGCTTATTCACGCCAGGCCACACCGCCTGCGCGGGTTGCGCCGCGCCCGCCATAGTGAGGAACATGATGAAAGTTTTCGGGAAAGATACGATAGTATATACACCCGCAAATTGCCTGCTTGTTTTCAGTGGAACATATCCTTATTTAACCTGGAAGGTGCCCTATCTACATGAGGCATTTGAAAATACCGCAGCTTGCTTATCTGGAATTGCAAGGGCTTATAAGAAGAAAGGGAAAAAAGTGATTGCGGTGGGTTTTGCGGGAGATGGAGGAACTTATGATATTGGAATACAGGCTTTATCTGGAGCTGCTGAAAGGAATGAGGATGTCATATATGTTTGCTATGATAATGAGGCATACATGAATACTGGAATACAGAGGAGTGGAGCTACACCCTATGGAGCGGATACAACAACCACCCCTGCGGGAAGAAAAATTCTTGGAAAGCTCGAGCATAAGAAGGACATGGCGGAAATAATGAGGGCGCATGAAATACCTTATGTTGCAACAATGAGCATATCCCATCCAAAGGATCTTCTTGAAAAGACAAAGAAAGCAAAAGAAATGAGTGGCTTCCGGTATTTGCATGTTCTTTCTCCCTGTCCAACTGGATGGAGATTTGATCCATCAAAAAGTGTTGAAATAGCAAGAAAAGCGGTGGATAGCGGGATGTGGACATTATATGAAGCGGAATATGGGGAAATAACAAATATTTACAAGCCAAAGAAGAAAATACCAGTTGAAGAATATATAAAGGGACAGGGTAGATTCCGCCATCTTACTCCAGAAATGATTCAGGAATTGCAGAAATGGGTTGATAGAAAATGGAAAAAGCTTTACGGAGAGTTACCGCAGGAATAGCAATTCTCCTGCTTTTTCCTTCTTTTTGCTATAATAATTATGATAAATATGGTAGTTATGATAACTATGATAAAAATAGGATAGAAGAAATTTTATCTCTTCTGAATGAAGAAATGCTCTTCAATTACACTCAAGCAATAGTTTCTTTTGGGCCAAGAGTTACTGGAAGTGACGCATGCTATAATTGTGCGAAATATATCCATGAAAAATTTTTATCCTTCGGGCTTGATTCAACTATTTATAACTGGAGTGTTTCATCTGGCTTAAGAAAATATAACGGGCAGAATGTTGAAGGAGTTTTGCCAGGAGATGAAAAGATAATTATTTTCAATGCACACTTTGATAGTGTTGAAAATACTGTTGGGGCGGATGATAATGCAGCGGGAGTGGCGAGTTTAATTGCGGTTGCGGAGGTGATGAGCAAATTCAGATTCAATCATACAGTAAAATTTGTTGCTTTTTCTGGCGAGGAAAATGGTTTATTGGGAAGCAATGAATATGCAAGAAATTCATATGAAAAAGATGATTTTATAATTGTTGAAATGAATGCGGATATGATTGCTCATGCAAATGGTGAAAATGGCTCCAAATTCAGGATTTATGCAACTGAAGATGCGGACTGGATAGTGGAGAAAATAAAGGAAATCAACAAAAATTTTTTGAGTTTTGAGCTTATAATAGGCAACATAAATAGAAAATTTGGAGGAAGCGACTATCTGTCCTTTGCAAAATATGGTTTTGAATCAATAGCATTCTTTGAATATGAATGGAACCCATATATGCATCAGCCAGAAGATGACCTAAGCAATGTTAATTTCAGCTATCTATTAAAAACAACCCGTCTTATAGCGGGCGCAATCGCTTGCACCGCGGATGCAGAAATTGAAAAACCATATTTCTCTATTATCTCCCCAAGAAGAGGAGGAATTTATTTTAACGGGGAAAAAGTATACGAGCTAAGGAATGAAAAATTATTTGCTCTTGGAAAAATTTTCCTGAGTTTATCATTGAAAAATGAAGCGGAAAAAATAAAGGTTTATCTTGACAATAAAATCATTCATGTGTTTAATTTCCCACCTTATGAAATGGAAATAAGTTTTCCTTCTTTTGGCAAGCATGAATTAAAATTGATTGCATATAACAAAAATAAATTCTCAACGGATTGGATTGAATTTTACTGGTTAAATTTATTTTAGGTTTTCTTTATTTTCCCTTCAATTGGATGGATTGCTCCACATGCTTCACATTTTAGCATTAAAACTCTATTCCTTTTAGTCATTTTTGTATCTGGTCTACCGCATTCCCTGCATAGAACATATTTTGTTACAAATCTCTTTATGCATTCTTGGATTTTTGCCTCAGGTATTTTCCCCTGCAAAACAACCCTGTCATTCATTTCTCCAGCAGTTCCTACTTCCTTCAAAATATATGTGAATATTTGTTTTTTGTCCCTATTTACCTTATCACTTATTTCCCCGAGATTTTTTAATATAGTTGTGTTTCCTTCATAATAAATAACTCCAACAGGCATTTGAAACCTATCTTTTGCTATAATTTCCTTTGGCAAACCCTTTATTGCCCTATCAAGAAGTTTTTCATAGTTGTATTTATCCATGTTGTGAAGTATTTTTAAATATATAACTTTATTCAAGAGTTGCATGCCTTCTTTTCATGCTTTCTTCATCTTCTCCTTTTCTTGCCATAATCTCCGCCACGAGGGCATCGAGAAAAATCCATGCGGAAGCCTCAAAAATTGTTCCTAATGGAGCAAGTTCCTTATTCTTCTCTTTTTCTTTAAGCACAACTACAATGTCTCCAAATCTGGCAATATGCGATTCAGGATTTGCGGTTATGGAAATTATTTTCGCCCCCAATCTGCGAGCAATTTCTGCGGTCATTGCAACAGGAATTGTTTCTCCAGAACCAGAAATCAGAACAACCAGATCCCCTTTTTTCACAGGCACGGTTATAGTTTCTCCTATCACAAAAGTTGGAAATCCAAGATGAACCAGCCTTATCGCAAATGCCTTGCCCACCAGCCCGCTCCTGCCCGCTCCGTAAACAAAAATGTTTTTTGCATCAAAAAAATATTTTATCATCTTTTCTATTTTTTCATCATCAACCTCTTCAACTATTCTCTTTGCCTCATTACTTATATAAGAAATCGCCTCCCTGAACCTCATCTTAGCATCTCCATTGTTCTTTGTAATAATATTTGAGTATACATTGCATCATGTTCAACTAATGGTGACTCTGAAATAATTGTTACATCATAATCATTCTCAATTATGCATTTCATCAGCTCAACAATTTGCAGGTCTCCTTTCTTTATCGGTGTGTGATATTTTTCCCCTTCCATATCATATTTTACCCCTGTAACATGTAAGAGGTAATGATCAAGTTTCAAATCTTTGAGGGCATCGAAAATTTTTTGCATGTCTTCCTTGCTTTTTAAGCATCCATTTCCTCTTGCATGAATATGGGCTATATCTATAACAGGCACAACTCCTTTAACTCGCTTGCAGACCTCTACAATTTCGCCTAAACTCCCAAAAACCTCTTTCTTTCCCATGGTTTCTATTCCTATTTCAACCTCTATACCATCCATCTTCGCTTTATCTCTTATCTCTCTTAAATTTTTTACAATTCTCCTCATTGTTTCTTTCTTTGATAGTCCTCCATAAAAACCAAGATGAGTTGTCATTATTCTTGCTCCAAGAAAATGAGAAAGATAAAGAGATTTCTCTATTTTTTCCTTACTCAAATTTACAATTCTTTCATCTCCTGCAAGGTTTATATAATATGGGGCATGAACATTTATTTCAATATCACATTTTTTTGCAACTCTCTTTATTATCTTTGCCTCTTCCTTAGTTAAAAAAGCTCTTGAAAATCTTATCTCAATTGCGGATAAACCAAGACAACGAGTATAAATTATTCCATCTTTATATGTCCTTTCCTTACAGGAAAGAGGAATGCCCGCGGGTCCAATTCTTATCACAGAATTTATGAAATACTTTTGCATTAATAAAAATTTCGATTAATTCAGCTGGAATATCAAGAAATTTATTCGATTTTTTTCAAAAAATTAATTACTTCATAATTTATATTTCTGTGGAAGAAAAGAAGATAAAAATATTGCTAATTATTTCAATTATTTCAATATCTTTTTCTTCCATTCTAACAAAAATGAGTGATTCATTTCCTCTTGTTATTGCATTTTATAGAATGGCATTATCCTCTCTTTTAATTCTCCCCTTTCTGTTAGTATATAAAATTAAAATGAATAAAAAAGAGATTTTATTATCTTCTCTTATCGGCATAATTCTCGCCCTTCATTTTATAACATGGATTACATCTCTTTCTTACACTTCAATTGCAAGTTCAGTAATTCTTGTAACCTCTCACCCTTTCTTTGTGTCGATAGTTTCATTTCTCCTTTTTAAAGAGAAATTAAGCAAAAGAAGTATATATGGTATAATTCTCTCGTTTTCTGGCATAATAGTTCTTTTTTCATCAGATTATTTTTCTCTTCCAAAAACATTTAAGGGTGATTTACTAGCTTTTTTAGGGGGAATTTTCGCTGGATTATATATAATTGGAGGAAGAAAAGTGAGACAGAGCGCGAATATTTTTGAATACAGCTTCACTGTTTATGGAGTTGCATCATTTTTCCTTCTTTTATTATGCCTTATTTTCAAAATAAATTTGAAAATCTCATCTAAGGAGTTATCAATTTTCCTACTTATGGCAATCTTTCCAACATTGCTCGGTCATTTTCTTTTCAATTTCTGCATAAAATATGTTAAAGCATCGGTTATTTCAGTTTCTTTCCTTGGTGAGCCAATTGGTTCATCCTTATTAGCAACGCTTTTCTTCAGAGAAATTCCTAGTTTATGGAGCATAGCGGGAGGAGTAATTACCTTGTTTGGTATATATCTTGTTGTATCATCGGAAATTAAAAATATTTAATTCCTTTTCACTATAGCATGGAGAAAAAAATAGTTCTTGCAATAGATGATGAAGAAACAATGATTGATCTAATAAAGAGAAATCTTGAAAAGATAAGCATACCAGTAATAGTTTATGGAGCAACAAGTGGCGAAGAGGGGCTGGAAAAATACAAAAAATTGGCAGAGCAAGGGAAAAAACCCCATCTTGTCTTAATGGATTTAAATCTTACTCAATGGGGAAAGGGAAAGATGGATGGAGTTGAAACCACCAAAAAAATCCTGGAATTTGACCCAAATGCAAATATCTATGGCTACACCGCCTGGTTCGCCACCGCCTGGGCGAAAAAACTGGAGGAGGCGGGCGCAAAAAAAATTATAGAGAGAACAATTCTGCCATCTGATTTCAGAAAATTAATTGAGGATATATTGAAAGAAATTTAAGCAACTCTTCCCATCCTGAAGGCTCCTGTTATTCTTATTTCATCTTCTTCCAGACTATAGTCTATCCAGTGGCGCGATATAACTTCTCCACAACCCTGGACCCTTAACTGCATTTTTGCTCCTTCCTCTCTAAGCTCTATAACTCCATCCATAAGATGTTTCATTGTCTGAACTTCAATTTCATCATGCATTCCTCTTGTCATCGAAAACATTGATGTGAGTCCCATTCTACTGCATATCCCGCTTAGAACTTGTAAAAATCTGAAAACCGCTTTTGCATCTGAATAAACAATTAAAGTTGATAAGGAATCAAAAACCATTCTTGATAATCCAGCATTTTCTCTATGAATTTGAACTATAGATGAAGCAATTTTCTCCCTATTAACAGGACTATCAATAAATATTACTCTCTCATCCTTTTCTTTTAATTCAACGCTCTGAGAATAAACATCTATATATCTTACCATTCCCTTATTTTCATATTCCCTATAGGAAGGATCTAATTTAACCATTTCATCTCTAATTTCTGAAAATGAACAATCTGTTAAAACAAAAATAACACCCTCATTATTCTTCAGACCAGATAAAGCAAATCTCCTGAGAATTATTTCCTTTCCTATAAATGGAGGGGCATAAATAAGAACATTTGTTTTTAATGGTATTCCTCCTTTCAAAAGCTCATCAAGTCTGTCTATGCCAGTGCTAGCAAGCATTCTGAGCATCCTCCAAAATTTCTAGCATTTTATCAATTACTTCATAAACATTCTTTCCATCTTTTGCGGAAATTTCTATAATAGGAATATCCTCACTTAATTCCATCCTATTCCTTATTTCTTCCTTACTCATTGCTCCTTGTATATCTTGCTTATTTGCTAAAATAATGAATGGAATATTAATTTTTGATATAATCTCCTTAGCATAAAAAATATCCTCCTCTTTTGTAGAGTCAACAACAATAAATATGATGTTTGATGAGCCAATCATTTTATCTGCTATGGGCGAGAATCTTTCGAGACCAGGTAATCCAAAAATATCAATTCTGTAGCCCTTATAATCCACAGAGCCATACTCAATTCCAACAGTTGCTCCTTTTCTTTCTACAGGTGTAAATTCTTTTGAGACAGATTTTATAAAAGTTGTTTTTCCAGATTGATGCGGTCCTATAACAGAAACTTTTGGTATATATACTCTTAATCCCTCCGGCTTGAATATTTTGAAATATATTTCTTTATCCTTGCAGTCATTCCAATCGACTTTTCTTATGCACATTTTTTGTCTTGTAACTATATCCTCAACAAGATTTACTTCTATTATCGCATTAAAAATTCTTTTCAATCTGTAAATTATAGATTCTTTGTAAGGCCATGAAATAAAATTATAAAATGAAACAACTTCTTTTTTGCCTAATTCCTTATTCAATTTTTCTATTCCATCTAAGGTATCTTTTTCCCCACACAAATCCATTATATTTGAAAGGGAATCAAAAATAACAACTCCTCTATCTATTTTTTCTATAATATCTAATAAGACACCTTCATAGTTTTCTATATCATGTGCTTCATATATTCTATATTTCTCTTCAGAAGGTGCTCCTATTAAAGAAGAGTATGCATCCACAACAATCATTTTGTCGTAATTTTCTCTACTCCAGTTAAATTCTCTAAAAACTTTTTCAACATTTTTTGGTGAGGACTCTGAAACAACATATACACCATACAACCCTTTTTCAAGATTGTGATGAAGGACATGAATTCCTATATTGCTTTCCTCCACTACAGGATCAATATAAAATAAAACAGATTTTCCATAAGGTATGCCATTTAGAAATCTATCAAGTTTTGATATGCCTGTATCAATCATTTTTTCCCAGCTCTTTCCCAATCTTCTGCATTAAATCCAAAAATTCTACGTCAGGAGATGTTACAACCGCAATCAAATAATCTGGCCCTGCGCCTCCTACAACTATCTTCCTGTTCTTTCCCTCAATAACAACAAATTTTGGCACACCTCCTTTTATTTCATCAATTGCTATTTCTGCGGAGCTTAATATTGTAGCTACCATTGCAGAGAAAACTTCTACATGGAAATTTTCTATATTTGTATATACTGGAAGACCATCTCTGGAAACGATAAATACTCCTTCCACTCCTTTCTCCATTTCAAGCTCCCTTAGTATCTCCTTATAGTTTTTTGTCATACTTTTCATATAACCAGAAAATGGTAATAAAATTTTCTAAATTAATTTGAAGATTAGATAGGTAATGATTATCATTATTGTTGCATGTCTCAAGCCCGCAATAGCTTTTCCCTCAGTTATTGATCCCGCAACAACACCACTTCCTATTGCCTGAGCAAGCGCAGTGCATATATAAATAAATTCATATTCTTTCAATGAAATTGATGGGCCCGAGAAGCCCGGTAAGCTTACCGCTTTTGAAATAAGATTTGATAGGAAAAATTTTGATAATGCTACTATTACCGCAAGAAATACAAAAAATGAAATGTAAATAATCATAAGATAAAGACTCATTTCTGTCTTTCTTTCATTTTGCAAAATTTTTATTTCCCTCGCATTTGTTGCAGCAGCTTCTATCACATCTGCAGTTTTCCCTCCCGCCTCTGAAGCTTTTATGACCATTGTTGTTGTTCTCTGGATGAGAGGTGTTTTTATTCTTTCCCCAAATCTTCTTAGAGCTTCTGTAAAAGGAATACCCCAGGAAATCTGAATTGCCATTTTTTTAATTTCTGGTGTGAGATGTCCATAGTCGCCTCTTGCCGCCATTTCCACCGCTCTTGCCTCGGTCATTCCCGCCTTTCTTGATTCAGCAAGATCTCTTAAAAATTCTGGAAATCTTTCTTCCATTGAATTTATTTTCCTATAGTGGAAATATTCATAAAATCCGAAGGGGCCAATAGAAACAAGTATTGCGTATATCGCAAAGTCTATTGAATATTCTCTGGAAAGGGATAGTGCTCCTATTGAACTTATTTTTCCAACTTGAAGTAAAATTGCAATTGCAATAAATATTGCAGCGAAAACCGCTGATATAGACAAAATCACTATTTTTTTAACTGTTTCTACATCATATTTTTCCTTGAGAACACCGCTTTTTTCAGGTAATATAAACAATATGTATAAAACTAAGAAAAATAAGAGAAAGATACTCAATCCAATTAATACATATACCCATTTTATTTCTGCTAGAAAAATTCTTGGCTTCGGGAGAACCGCTATTATATTGATAGCAATGAAACCGACTATAAGGAAAATTATTCCAAAATACAATATCCTTCTCCTTAAAACAACTTCTTCCTTTACAGTTTTACCACTTTCATAAATACCTACTATTGAGTCAATTGGAGAAGGCATTTCTCCTCCTATCATAAGGGACATCATCCAGGAAATCATTGCAAAATTTAAAAGGAAAAGAGGGTCTGCCATGTTAATGATTATGCGAGGAACATTTCTCGGCAAATGGTAGAGATCTGTCTGGGAGGCAATAACAACAAGAGAGAAAATTATTGAAAATATGAAGAAAATAAGGTAAGCGGGAGTTCTTTCAACATATGGGATAGAGAGCACTGTATAAAGCATAAGCAACAATACCGCTCCAAGCAATATATTTATTAAAACTCTTGAGATATTGATGGCAAAAAAAACAATGAATATATTTAGAATTGTCGCAAAAAGTAAAATTATGAATGAAAACAGGGAGGTGAAATAATATTTCCATTCTCTTTCCTTATATTCATCCGGTATAAATGGCAACATATCTTCCTTTATTTTTCTCTGAACATATGAGAAGAATAAAAATAATATTATCGCGGTAGCGAAAAGTATGTTTGAAAGAGCATAATATTCAAAAAATCTGGCAATTGTTGATGCAAGTATTATGGAAAAGGAAACAATTAAAGCAAAAATTGTTATTTTCCTCGCGATCATTTTAAACCTCCGGTGTCATGGAACTTATTGCAAGAGCAAATCCTAAATGGGATATAGGAAGCATTACAAAGGCAATTAAGTAAAGGATTATTGGGGAGGTAGGTGCGCCCCCGCTAAATGAAATCATAACCGAAAACATTATTATCAGGAAAAGAGGGGCAGCAACCACCACTGTTACATAACTTTCAGCAAGAATTCCCAAAGTATTTAAAAATTCTTTTTGAATCCTCCTGTTTTCCCTCATATATTCTTCTGCTTTCGCCAGAAAATATCTCTTTAAATCTCCTCCAGAAGTTATCGTTGTTATTGCTCCCTGCAAAAATTCCTGAAATTTTATTGAAGGTGTTCTATTGGCAGCATTTCTCAATGCGGTTATTATATCTATGTTAAACATATAAATATCCCTGTAAATCCAAGCTGCTTCTTTATGTATTTCTCCATATATCGGTTGCTCCGCAAGGTTTCTGAATATTTCCGCAGGGGTGATGCCCGCTGTGGCCATTGCTGCTATGAAATTCAAGGCATATGGCAATTTTGCATCTATATCCTTTTTTCTTTTATTTGCTCTGTTTTCAGGAATTGTCAAGGTTATGAAATATGTGAGTGCTGCAAGAAGAATTGGAAGAGGAATTATTATTGAGAGAAGTTTCTTGGGCAAGTTCAGGACTGGAGAAAGAAACATAATGTAAATAAATACAAAAATCAACCCTGCAAGAGAAGAAATCAATGCATTCATCCATGCAAACGCTATATATGCATCCGCTCTTATTTCAAAGAATCCTCTTTCAAGTGCCCTTTTTATGTATTCGATTTGAGGAGATTTTGATGCCTTTCTTCCAAATATTTTATATGCTAAATTCTGATATTTTGTCAGCATTTTTATTCACTTTTTCCATAACTTTATCAGGACTTTTATAATATGCAGATACTATGCTCCCAAAATCGATATAATTCTTTATTCCTCTTTCAACCATCCATTTTATAACTTCCACCCTCCTGTTAAATTCTTCATTTAACTCTCTATCACTCCAATTTCTCTGCTCCGCAATTCTATCCATCACATGACCTTTTCCATAATAATCAAAGCTATCTTTCCTAGGATTCCATCTGAAAACATCATTTGTTAATAAATCATCTGTAGTGGGATCAATACCAACTACTTCAACAACTTCTTTAATTCTCCTAACCCTCTTTTTTCCTATCCTCATTAATCCCTGAATTGCTACTATATCTAATGCTTGAAGTTGTATTCGAGGTATGCTTATTGGCTCACCTTCAAGCCTATGAACAACAGAAAATATTGAATCCGCATGCATTGTGGAATAAACAGTATGTCCAGTAGCCATCGCTTGGAAAAGAACAACCGCCTCCTGCCCTCTTATCTCTCCTACTAAGATGTACTCCGGTCGCTGGCGGAGTGCTGCTTTGAGTAAATCAAACATTCCAATTCTTGTATCTTCTTCTCCTGTTACTGTTTCCCTTGTCACGGATGCAATCCAGTTTGGATGAGGCAAGTTTATTTCCCTCGTATCCTCTATTGAAACTATTTTCATTTGAGGTGGTATAAAGAGGCCAAGGGCATTTAATGTTGTTGTTTTCCCAGAAGCGGTTCCACCCGCAACTATGGCGGATGCGCCGTGCTCTATCGCAAGCCAGAAATAAGCAGCTAACTCTGCAGAAATTGTGTTGAATTCTACAAGATGAGTTGGGGTAAATGGCTCTTCTCTAAATCTTCTTACTGTAAAATTTGAACCCATTGAAGAAACCTCTCGCGCGAGGCATGCTTGTAATCTCGAACCATCTGGCATTGTTGCATCAAGCAATGGATGGGATATGGAAATATGTCTTCCGCATTTCTGGGCAAGTTGAATTACAAAAGAATCAAGTTCATCATCTGTCTGAAAATATACATTCGTTTTAAGTGATTCATAATTTCTGTGATATATGAAAATTGGAACGCCTGCTGAATCGCATGATATATCTTCAATCATTGGATCGGTCATTAAAACATCTATCTTTCCATAACCAAGAAAATCTCTTATCACATAATACATTATCTTTTCTCTTGTTATATCATCTATCTTTATTGAATAATCTCTTATCACTCTATCAACATTTTTTTTCAAATATTCTTTCGCCTCTTCTTCCTTAAATTCAGTCAGCTCTATATCCATTGTTTTAATCAATGTTTCTTTTATAAAATCTAAAATTTTTCTTTCTTCTAGGGAAAGAGGCGGTTCAATTACTTCATAAATATATTCGTGATTCTTATTGTCGTATAGTATTCTTATGTAAGAATATGGTTTTTTTATTGGATGAACTTCAACAACCTCTATATAATCTTCTCTGGGTGGAAGAATCTGCACAACTTCTTTTTTTACACCAAAAAGTTTTTCTATGTCCTCTCCTCTTTTAATCAACCTCAAACTTTCTCTGGCTTTAAAAACTTCTTCATTTTGCTGAATATTTTTTAACTCTTCTATAATTTTCTTATTTTTTGATATAATTTCATCAACCTTATATTTACTAAGTAAAAACATTGCTTTTTTCCTTTCTTCTTTTTCTTCCTCTTTAAGCAAATTTTTATTTTTCATCTAAATCCTACATTTTTTTTGATATATATAGATTTATATTTATTCAGCATATATTGATAGCAAAATGCTAACAATTATTTAAGTTTTTCTGTTTTTATTTTGAAATTCAAATAATAAAATTTATGTTTAAGTTTTCTTTACATATTCATGAAAAAATTTGTGATTATGGTAGCGATTGCCTTTCTTTGCTTCATGTTGCTGAATTATAACAAAGCTAGCGATTTCAGTGTCGTGTATGTTAACGATGATTTTGATGAAAATACTGGTGGATGGAATATAACATGCTTCAATAGCATTCAGGGAGCAATTAACAAGGTTGCGGAAAATGGAACAGTTTTTGTTTATAATGGAAATTATTCTGAAAATTTGAGTGTAAATAAAAATTTAAAAATTTTTGGAGAAAATAGAGAGAAAACATTTGTTAATGGAAAAATAAGTATCTATGGGCAAGTAGAAGTTAGGAATATCTCCTCAAAAGGAATTGAAATATTTTCTTCTTTCAACAAAATAATTGATTGCAATATTTTTGGAGGAAATGGAATATATATTTCAAATTCAACAAATAACACAATTTACAGATGTATTATTTCAAACAATAATTTTGGAGTTTACATCAATTCAAGCTATTCAAATAGCATAAGGAGAAATAATATAATAAATAACTCGCAGAATGCCTTTGATAATGGCGATAACATATGGGAGGAAAATTACTGGAGCGATTTAACAGATGAAACTTATGCTATTCCAGGAGGAGACAATAAGGATTTAAATCCGTCATTGGAGCCATGGGATTTAACCCTTCCTTCTTTAATTTATACAATTTCCGGAGAATCTGGAAAGAATGGGTGGTATAAGAGCAATGTCACTATAAGCATAGAGGCATTTGATAATGATGAGATATCTAAAATAAATTATAGCATAAATGGATTGAGAAATACAACAACAAATTCATCATTTAATATAACATTGGGAGAAGGAATCCATAATATAGAAGTTTATGTGTTTGATAAAAATGAAAATTTTATTAAGGAAGAATTTGAAATTAAGGTTGATACCTCGTCCCCTTCCATTGGATATATAATTGATCCCTCACTCCCTAACGGCAAAAATGGATGGTATAGAAATGTATCAATATCAATAAGTGCGAATGATAGTGTAAGTGGAATGATGGATGGAAGCATTGATTATAATATAAATGAAGAAGGATGGCAAGAATATAAAGGATTCTTTGCTGTCAGGGAAGAAGGTTATCTAAATATATCGATAAGAGCGATTGATTCTGCTGGAAATGAAAATATTACAAGTTTTGAACTAAAAAAAGATTCAACACCTCCCACAATAACCATAGGCAATCTATCAGGTTTATTTATAAAAGATATGTATGAGCTATTTTGGAATGCAACTGATAACATAGACACAGATTTAAATGGAAGCATCTCTCTATATTATTCTCCAGATAATGGCACAACATGGGAAATAATAGAGGAAAATATCCAAAACAGCGGGAGATATGCATGGAATACTCGATTATTTAATGATTCAAGAAATGGCCTTTTAAAAATTTCAGCGGAAGATGATGCGGGAAATGTTGGATATGCAATTTCTCAAAATTTTGTTTTAGATAATACACCTCCAGTCGTTGCAATAACTTCTCCAAAGGGAGAGGCATATGGAAAAGATGAATATGGAAATATAATAATTGAAATAATATGGAGTGCATTTGATGCCATAGATGATGACTTAAATGGAAGCATAAATATTTCTCTTTATAATGGGACATGGTTTGATATAGAAAAAAACTATAACAATAACTTCAGATATACAATAACAAATGCAAGTGATTGGGGAGATGGACAATATACTATAAGAATTTCTGCAAGTGATGATGCGGGAAATACAGGATTTGCTTATTCAAATTTCACAATTGACAAACAACCCCCTCAATTAAGAATAATAAAACCTAGCAAAGGGTATTTGTATATAAATATCTTCGGGAAGGACATAATACCGCCCCTCCAACTGTTTGGATTTTTATATGATGCGATTATAATAGGAAAAATAAAAATCGAGATTTATGCATATGATACTCATTCTGGACTGCAAGATGTTAGGATAAAAATAGATGAAGATGAGCCATTCCCTGTCGAATGGCCTTATCAATATTTCTGGGATCCTCCTACAGGAGTGCACAATATAAAGGTAATTGCAAGAGATAATGCAAAAAATATAGAGGAAGAAGAAATAAGCAGAATATTATGTCTTAACTTTTAGCAAGGAGGAAGTTTTTCAGCGTCATTTCCCTTTATAAATTCCTGCCAGTAATATCTTCTCATTGCAATATTTATTGTAGGAAGAGCTAAAGAATATGGAGCGAATTTTGTCATTTTTATTGATCTATAAACTCTTTTTATGGTTTCTTTCATTGAATAAAATCCTCTTATTACATGTTTCATTCCTTCAAGAAGTTCTTCAGGCGACATATTCTTTGGTTGATATACGACATGTGCTTGCGTATATTTACTCCAATCTTTAGTTAGAATTCTTCCCTCTTTTTCCAGTCTCTCATATAGTGGTGTTCCAGGATATGGAGTTAGAATATTGAATTCAGCAGCATCTATTTCCCATTGAAGAATTGCTTCGAGAGTTGTATCAAATATTTCTGGTGTGTCTGCATCAAAACCAAATATAAATCCACCTATTACCCCCATCCTATATTCTCTAACTTTTCTTATTGCTTTATCATATTCCTCCGCTTTATTTGAAACTTTATGTGCTTCTTTTAGGCTTGCGGGATTTATTGATTCAAACCCAACAAACCAGGCTATGCACCCAGCTTCTTTTGCATATTTCAAAAATTTTTCATCTCTGCCAAGAAGATTTATATTTCCGTTTGCAATCCATTTTTTCTTCAGAGGTTTTATTGCCTTGAAAAGCTCTATGCTGTAATTTGGGTTTATTGTAAGAGATGGGTCTCTAAAGATTATTACTTTATTTTTTATTTCCTTCATTTCTTTAACAACCGCATCAATTGGCCTGCTTCTCAACTTTCTTCCAAGGAAAACAGAAGTAGCGCAGAAATCGCATGCATTTGGACAACCCCTGCTTGTCTGAACCCCTTCTGCAAGAGGTTTATTTTTCATCAAATCTCTCCTTGGAAATGGAATTTCTCCCGCATCAACATGTGGGCCATAGTAAAATGGCTTTAGTTCCCCTGCTTCCAAATCTTTCAGCAGTTCATTCCATATTCCTTCCGCCTCTCCTATAACGACCGCATCCGCATGCTCCTTTGCTTCCTCTGGCATGGCGCTTGGATGATACCCACCCAGCACAACTTTCACGCCTTTTTTCCTGAATTTGTCTGCAATCTCATAGGCCCGAAAAGCGGTCATTGTAAGAGAATTTATTCCAACAATGTCCCATTTTGCATCGAAATTTATTTCTTCAAAATTTTCATCAACTATTGTTACTTCATGCCCGTCAGAGCAAGCAGCAACCTGAGCAAGGCTTAAAGAAGGGTTTCCAAAGAGTTTTACAAAAGGAGTTCTTCTATCCCTGTAAGTTGTAACTCCATGCTCAAGCTTAGGGAATACAAGCAAAATTTTCATGAGCTTAAAATAATAGTAGATATATAATTTTTGTTTATAGGCTTTTGATTTTATTTCATAAATATTTTAAATAGAAAATTGTTATAGGGTTGTGAATGCAAGAATAGATAGTATAGACAGGAAGATAATTTCCCTGCTCCAAAAAAATCCAAATATCTCTCAGAACGAGATTGCAAAAGAAGTGGAGTTATCTCAGCCTTCTGTAAGTGCAAGAATTAAAAGAATGCGCGAAAGTGGAGTTCTTGCATTGATGTTTGGAATAGATATTAAAAAAGTAGGGCTCCATGTTGCAAAAATAGAATTAAATAAAAATTATAAAAAGGAATTTATTAAGGAATGTCCTTACATTCTTTCCATAATTGAAACAGTTGATAAAAATGTTTTATATCTTGTAAGCGAGGATTTCTCAAGCCTTGAAGCAATAGCAAAGAAACACTTTAACATGGATGATTTTGAAGTTGTAATATCTTCCTATCCAAATTTAGTTCTTCCAATAAAAATTCCAGAGCCAAACAATGGATGCGGGAGTTGCGATTGCAAGAATTGTGATTTCTATATAAAGGGAAAATGCATTGGCTGTCCTTCTTCTCCATATTACAAAGGAATGCTATGGTAAAGATTGATGAACTGCAAATTGAACAAAGCATAAAGGAAATTTTAAAGGAGCAGGGAATAAATGAGCTATACCCGCCGCAGGAAAAGGCAATACCTTATGTTTTAGAAGGGAAAAATGTTGTTGTTTCCACTCCAACTGCTTCTGGAAAAAGCTTGATTGCATATTTAGCTTCGCTTAAAACTGCTTTAAATAAAGGAAAAAGTATTTATATTGTTCCTTTAAGAACTCTTGCAAGAGAAAAATATGAGGATTTAAAAAAGTTTGAAAAAATTGGAATAAAAGTTGGTATTTCAACCGGCGACTTATATGATAAAGGCGAAAAACTTGGCAGATATGATATAATTGTATGCACAAGCGAGAAAGCGGATTCTTTGTTAAGGCATAATTCAGAATGGATATATGAGATCAGGAATGTTATCATTGATGAGATTCATATGATAAATGATGCATCTCGTGGTCCAACTCTTGAAGTTATTATTTCAAGATTCATGCATATGATGCCTGTTCAAATAGTTGCTCTATCCGCAACAATAAAAAATGCTTATGAGATTGCGGAATGGCTTAATGCAGAGCTTATTGAATCTGACTGGAGGCCTGTTCCTTTGAAGCAGGGGGTGCTTTTTGGGAGGAAAATATATTTTGATGATGAGAGTTTTAAGGAAATAGAAAATCCGAAGCTTGAAGGAATAGTTGAAGATACCCTTCGTGATGGGCAAATCCTTATTTTTGTTAATACACGCTTATCATCTCAAATCCTTGCTGAAAAGCTAAAGGAAATAACCTGCAGATTTTGTGATGAGGGGCTTGAGGAAATAGCGAACAGAATTTTGCATGAGGAGGAGGTGACAAGCATATCTAAAAAACTCGCTGAATGCATTAAAAAAGGATGCGCTTTTCATCATGCAGGCCTTACATCCAATCAGAGAAAAATAATTGAAGATAATTTCAAGAAGGGAAAAATAAAATGTGTTGTTGCAACTCCAACAATGGCGATGGGAATAAACATGCCAGCAAGAAGGGTTATAATAAAAAATCTCTGGAGATACTGCGAGCCTGAAGGAGGCATGAGGCCCCTGCCAGTTATGGAAGTGAAGCAAATGATGGGAAGAGCGGGGAGGCCAGGATATGATGAAGAAGGAGAAGCGATATTAATTGCGAGGAATAGAATGGAGAAAGAGAGATTATGGGAAGAATATATAAAGTCGGATATTGAGCCAATTTACTCAAAACTTTCTTCTGAGCCACTGCTAAGGATGCATATTCTTGCATTGATAGCAACAAATTTTGCAATTACATGGGAAGAAATAATAGATTTTTTCAAAAAAACTTTTTATGTTCATCAGCTAGGAATGCTTCCAGAAGATAAAATATGGGAATGCCTTGATTTTTTGGAAAGAAATGAATTTATCAGGAGTGATGGAGAAAAATGGAGAGCAACTCCTTTTGGGGAGAAGACATCAAGCCTTTATCTAGATCCTCTGAGCGCATTAAAAATGAGAATTGCTCTTGAAAATAAAATTGGAAATAGCTTTGCCTATCTTCATGCAATATGTGCAACACCTGATATGAGATGTATCTCTGTTAGTAGAAAAGATGAATGGCTCGAGGAAAAAATAAATGAGGAGAATTTTCTTATTCCAGTTCCATCAATATATGATGAAGAATATGATTTTTTCCTTTCAGAGGTTAAAACCGCCTGCATGCTTGAAGATTGGATAAATGAAAAAAAAGAAGATGAGATAATTTCAAAATATCAGATTGGCTCTGGAGATATTCATGCAAGAGCAGAAACCGCTGAATGGCTTCTTTATTCAATGTCGGAAATTGCAAGGCTATTTAATTTTGAGGCAATTCCTGTATTGAAAAAGCTTGAAGTGAGAGTTAAATATGGATGTAAAGAAGAGCTTCTTAATCTGGTTAAGCTTCGAGGCATAGGAAGGATTAGGGCAAGGATTTTATATGAAAATGGCCTGAAAAATATTGAAATGCTTGGAAAAGCAAGCATCTCCATGCTCAAGGAATTGCCAGGTATAGGAGAAGGAGTTGCTAAATTGATAAAGGAGCAGGTGGAGTGATGGTTATGATAGTTATAGGAGCAAAAGGAAAAATGGATGTAGATTCTGCAATAAAAAAATTAAATGATTTCTGCAAGAAGAATTCTTTAATTGGGCAGATCTTTGATGCGGATTTAGTTTTTGGGGAAGAGCATTTAATTGTTGCATATGAGCGTGCAAAAAGAGCTTTTGAAGAAGGAAGAAATATTTGCAAGAGCATTGAAATGGAAATGCTTCTTTATGCTTCTGGAAAAAGGCAGATAAATGAAGCAATTTCATTAATTGGAGCAAAAAAGGAGGGAAATTATGCCTTCTTTTTTTGCGGAGAAATTGAAATAGAAAAATTGATAGATTTTATTTGCAAATTAAACCTTGAAATAGATAGGAATGTTATTGATTTCAAGAAAGAAAAATTGAAAAAATTTGGAATAAGTGAAAATGAAATTATTGCTACTGATGAAAAATTTCATAAAGATTTAATCTTTGAAAAAATTGCATTGCTCGATGCAATAAAATAGCCCGGATAGGGTAGTCAGGATATCCTTGGAGGCTGCGGACCTCCAGACCCGGGTTCGAATCCCGGTCCGGGCATTTATTAGAAATAAGAAAACTCATAAACTCCTTTTTGATTTATAATAAATGAGGTTAATTCTAAAGCTTGAGGATGAAAAAACCCAGGCCATAGAAAATACCTATCACAAGCTCCAGGGATTTGTTTATAAATTGATAAGAAATGATTTTTCATCAATTCATGATAAAAAGGGATACAAGTTCTTCTGCTTTTCAAATATATTTCCTTCAAAAAGAGAAAGCAAAATCAGAAATTTTATAATTTCTTCTCCAAGCGTGGAAATTATAAACTCCATAAAGGATTCATTGGAAATAGGAAAGGTTGTAAATATAGGAGAAATGCAATTTCGCATTAAGGATTTTTCAACCTTTAATTTGAGAATCCCAAAAAGAAATTTACGAATTTATTCTTCAACTCCAATAATAATAAGAATTCCTGAAGCAAAATATGAGCATTATAATATTCCTCAAGAAGAAAGAAAGGCAAGATATGTTTATTGGCGTCCCAAATATAGCTTTGAGGCATTTGTTAAACAGCTAACAGAGAATTTAATAAAAAAATTCAATGATTTTTATGGAACAGAAATTTCAAGATATGATTTATTTGAACAATTCGTTTTTAAAAAATCTGTTGCAAATGAAATAATAATAAATGGAAAGGCATATCCAGTTGTTGGAAGTATCTGGGAATTTTTATGGAGCAATATGGATGCGATGCAAAGAAAAATTATTGAATTTGGCATAGATACTGGTCTCGGCGAAAGAAATAGCATGGGCTTTGGGTTTGTAAATATAGCAGGGTATGCTTCTGTATCATCAAAAAGTTACTTATAATGTCCTAAATTCAATATCGCTTTTTCCAGGTACCTGAAATCCTATATCTGATTTGTACCAATCTCTTATGTTTTTAAAGGGTATATATTTAAAGTCTCCCATGTCGCCTAATTGAGGTAGATTTAGATATTCTTCTTTAGGAAGTTTTATTGAAAGAATGTATTTGTTGAATTCTTTTTTAATTTTCAAAAGATTTTCCCATTTTTCTAATTTGTTTTTTGATAATAATATACTTTCAACTTTTTCTCTTATATCTTTTGCTTTTTCGTCAATTTCAACAAATATAGAAAGAGATATTAACTCCTCAATCAATTTAAACTCTTTTATCTCGCTAAAATTTAATCTTTTTAAGTGATTTAAAATTTGCTCAGAATCATCATGTTTTTTTCTTTCGTTTATCAATTTATAGTAATTTTCCTGTGCAGAAAGAACAAATTCTTTCTCACTTACCAAATTACCAAATTTTTTAATTACTTCTTCTGTAGCTCCTACAAGAGTATTGTCGTAAATATACTGCCAATACTTTTTGCTGGTTTTATCATCCTTTAACACAATGACATGAACTGTCCCACAATTTTGATTATTTCTGTTACATCTTCCTGCGCTTTGTATTATACAATCTAACGGGGCCATATCTCGATAAATGATATCAACACTGATATCCACCCCCGCTTCGACCAATTGTGTAGTTATAATGATTTTTCTTTTGCGATCTTTTTTAATTCTTTTAATTCTTTCCAACCTAGAAGCTGGTAAAATGTGAGTTGATAGATTTATAAGCTCTAGGTCACTAAGAACACAAATTCCATCATTATCAATAATACTTTCCGATGAGTCAATCCTATAGTAATTCAGCAAGTTGTTTTTTATGTGTTCATACATCTTTTTGCAAGCATCGATAGTATTTAATATCACCATTATGTTCTTGTCTTTTTCTTTTAAAATTTCATTATAAATTTCTTCGGAGAAACAATACAAGCCTTTCTCAGCAACGTTAAAATCAAGTACAAATCTATTAAACATACTAAAGTATTCTTCTCTGTTTTTTATTAAACTCTTTGTTTCTTTCTCCTTTTCGAAAATAAGTGGCTCTGTAGCTGTCATTAATATTACCCAACAGTTGAACTTTTTACTTAAGTAATCCAACACCTTGTTGATTAGAAGCCAGTATTTCGTAGGGATCGATTGAATTTCATCCAGAATTATTATTGAGTTAATGATATTATGAAACTTTCTAGCAGAGCGATTTCTATTTGTAATCAAACTATGAAATAGCTGAACGAAAGTTGTTATTATTATTTCGGAATACCAACCCTCAGTTAGCAATAGAGATTTATTGATGTTTTTGATAGGATTTAATTCGTTATTCTTCTCTTCCTTGTATTCAATATCTGCTAAGTGATGGTGCTTTAAAAATAAATTTGAAGGCACTTCCTTATACTCTTTTACGATTTTAAATGCATCTTCTATTACTTTAGCGTTTTGATCTATTATGCCCAAGAAAGGCAAAGAGTAGATTATTCTTGGGATAAATCCAAACTCCTCTTCTATTTTTTCTCTAAGTTTTAATGCAAAAGATAAACCAGTTAGCGTTTTACCAAATCCTGTCGGGAGGTTTATGGATAAAATTCTCTCCTTTTTGATATCTAAGCTATTTATTGAATCTTGTACTTCTCTGTATGCTTTCTCTCTAACTCTGTTAATATCATTATCCTCAGTTCCACTAAATTCTATTTTCTTATAGTCGTCTATCAAATTCTTCGTGATTTTTATCCTATGTGGAATATTCGTATCCGAGGCATCTAACTTATCAGCATCTAAAAGAATAGAATAAAGGAACAGGATATCAAAATAGTATTTTATATCTTCCTCCCTTGAAAGTTTAATAAGATCATGGCGTATTTCCTTTGCGAATTTTTTTGCGTCATTTAAATTGTTGAAAATCTTAAAAAAATCTTGAAATAAATCTTCAATTTTAAATTCTTTTATTAGTTCTGAGTAAATCGCGACAATTTCTTTTAAACTATTTTCCCTTATATCTTCCATTTGTTTAAGACAAACTTCCATTTGACGATCGTCCTCTAATTTAGAGATTTCCCCACTAGCTTCTCCTACATTTTTAATATCACCGTGATGTTTATTAATAACAATCCATGCTATTAGAGGTATATGCCACAATTCTTCTAATCTTTTTATTTTTTGAAGATGGTTTTTAGTTAGGTAATATCCAAACAATGAAGATAAAAAGCCATGGTTAGCATATATGGTTTCTTCGCCACCATTTAACATTTTCTGAAAGAATGTGGTCGCTTTTCCGAAATCATGAGAAATTCCGATCAAATAAGCTATTTTGGAAAAAATCTCTTTATCTTCTATATATTTTGAGTTTACAATATCAGTTGATAATTTTGCAACATTTTCGAGATGATTTTTGAGTAGTTTATTAGGGTGGGATTTTAATTTAAATGAAAACAACATTTTCATTTCCTATTCTATAGATAGAGGTATCTTTGACTTTTAATGGCTTGGCATTTGCTTCAAAAAATACATCCACATATTCTCGAACCACTCTGTTACTATCCATAAATAGCGGAATTCTCTCCTTAACGATGTGTAGTCCTTCTTCATCTACAATAAGCGTGGATCTATCTTTTCTTATTACTGTATGTACCTCTTCCTTGTTTTTTGATTTTAATTCAATCACGTTATCAAATTCACCGACGAAATTAAAATTTGCTATTAACTCGCTTATGCCTAAGTAGGGCGTATAGAAACTCTGATGGTTTTGAAGATATTTTTTTAATTTATTTTGTAACTCTTTATCTTTTAGCCAAATATAAATTCGGTATTTTGGTTCCTTTAAAAACTCAAAAGGGGTAGGAGAACGTGGTTGTTCTTTACCTTGAATAATATCCCAAAGGTAAAATCCCAATTTAGTATTAATTAAATTTATGTTTATCCTGATTTTTTTCAATGGATGGAGCACCCTTACAGCCCACCTAACGTTTTCGGGATGGAACACATTATAGTAAGAATCTCTTTCTTGTCCAAGAATAGCTGATACAATGCCCGACAGCGCTGTTCCAGTTGGGATAGAATATGTTAAGGGGGATGTTGTAGTTTCTATCCTCCTAAAATGCGCAAAGTCACCCCAAATATCAAATACCAATACTTTATCTATCTGTTGCATGATTACCATCAATTTGTATTCTATTTTTCTTTTGGTTTCACCGTTTCTAATCCCAGTCGTTCGACTGGAATTCCATCTATTTTCAGCTTATCCTCTATTTGAGCACCTTTTACATCCTCACCGTTAACTAGGAATACCACATCACTGTTTACTTCGTACTCTATTTTTTCGATTCTGTCTTTATTTTCTTTAAGCGTGTTTATCATTTCCCTAACATCCAACTTTATCTCTGAAATATCTCTTATCGCTTTGTCATCTTTGCTGCTATCTAATTTTACCAATTTTATTTTCTTTTCTAAATCCCCAATGTGGTAATTTTTCTCTTTGTAAACTACTCTCAATAAGAATCTCGGTATCTGCCCTACTTTAGACCTTGTTATAAGGTTTTTTGTGCCATTCCATATTCCATCCAAGAGCAAATCAATATCTTCTTCTGATAAGTTTGTTGTTTCTGCAGCGTTTTCGTTGATGATCCCATAAAAGCAAATCAATGAGTATGGAAGAATCTGTGTTTCGGTAAAAGTTCCAGCTTTTTTCTCTTTCTTCTCCTCTGCGGGCATTACGGTAGTTCCTTTTATTGTTTTTGGTTCGACTTTATGTAGCGATCTACCGAACCTAAATTGAACTGGACCTATCCATGTCATTCGCATATCTTTAACTGCTATTGTTGCACCAAATAGTCTTAAGTCGATGTAATCTCTGAGCAATTGTTTTCCATCTTTTTTAAGTTCTTTAAGTCTTTCTTCTCGTGTTTTTTGGATTCCTTCCTCTTTAGTCTCCTCTTTGATAAAAATGGCCTGTTTTCTGAAATTATGTAGATAATCTCTAATTGTCCTTTTCAACCTTACATCAGTTACGATGTTTATCCCAGTTTCTTCATCTATTCTTGGTTTATTCTCATCCATCGGGTCGCCGTTTGGATTTGCATCCTTTATGTCATATATAAACACCAGCTCTGATCTGTTTACTACTCTATTTTTATGTTCTATTTCATTCATTTTTCTTCACCTCTTTCTTCATTATTTTCTTCTTTTTCTTTAAATATTCCACCTAAATTTAGCCCCAAAGTAAAATAATAACTTATTTCATCTTTTGATAAATTCCAACCGCTATTATCTGCCTCAATTAGATATTGCGATGTTATTTCTTCCAGCCATGGATACCCCGATTTATATTCCCGGAGTTTCTCTATAATTTCGGGTAACAACTTTTTTACTCTTATTTCGTCAAGCTTTAGTCCGTGTAACTTTGTTCTGAAAGGTGTAGAGCCTCTGTTTACGTATTGAATATCCAAAAGGAATTTAGTTAAAACCCCTGTCAGAAACACTGCTTTTTTGGCTGGTGCATCAAAAGCTACACTATATTCATCCAAAAATTTTTTTACACTCTCTATTCTAGATTCTTGTTTTTCCATACTACTCACCTTCTTTAATTAGATTTAATTTCTTCAAAAATAAGAAGAGCATTAAAGATTTGAGTGCAAGAATTTTTTCATTCCACACATCTTCATTTAAGTGCTTGTTTCTTAGTTCCCTCATAAAAGCAATCATCAATAAATCTTTATTTATGGGTTTCTGATTCAGAATATCTCCAATTACGTCTATAAAATATTTACTATACACCCCTGTTTCCTTTGATTTTGGAAAGAATGCTTCTACCAACCCACCAATTCTTGTACCTGCTCTATCTATATCTTTTAAATCACCGCTTTTCTTTTTACCAACTATTCCTATTTTCTTTAATGTTTCTTCTTTAAAGATTGAAAGATTTGTAATTTCCTTATTAAGCGTAATATCTAATTTTTTAATCCAAGAGGGAGAGACATCTTCGACATATTTTACAACTTTAACACTTTGACCGAATTCACAAAACATAAAAACTAAATTTAATATATCTCCTCTATCTTTTATAGGATCCAAGAAATAGTCATCCTCTATTAATAATCCTTTATATTCTTCTCTTTTTTCTTGTCTTTTTATCTCTTCTATCAAATTCTCGTCCACGTCCCCCAAAATAAATTTAGGGATGACATAAAATTGATAATCTTGATAAAACCTCTTTTTTAGATATTTATTTAGAAAATTCTCACCAGTAATTAAATAAGGCAAACAACTGGGACAAATAGGTAGTCTTTTCCAAGCATTTTTTTGAGCAAATTCTGGAGCAAAACCTCTTTTATCAACACTATAAATTTTAAGCAATGTATAATCAGAAACTTCGCCCTCTTTTCCGCAGATACTACAAATACCCTTTCCTTTTATTTCAACACCGTGCCTGGAGTACACGAATTTTAATCCTTCTTCCATGAGGATTTTTTTAAATATATCAAATGACCCAATGTATTTTTCATTTCCATCCTCTTTAATTTTAATAGTTAAGACAGAATTTCTTTTTTCATCATCTTTTAATTCTTCGCATCTTTTAGATACGTCCTCAAAAATTTTCTCTCTGTTCTTTAATATCTCGTTCCTTATCTGTTCCAGAAACTCTATTTGTTGTTTTGAATATTTCTCATTGTTTAGAATCGGTATGAATTTTTCAAACCAATATTGAATTCTATTAAAAGCTTCGTTTATCTTAGGCTTCTTATTTTTAGAATCGTATGATATTTTTGTGGTTGGTGTAACATCAAACCGCCTAGATTGATGACTTCTGTATAAATATTTTCTCGGATTTTGTGAGTCATATTCTTCACTATGTGTATGGTCATAAACAATATTTTCTCCATTTTTCTTAAAAACTATGCATATGACTTTCATTATGTTTTTCAGTTTTGTTTCCTCTATAAATGGATCTATCCTCTCGAGATCTTTTTTATCTGTCTCGTACTTTCCTAACAATGCGATTGCTTCTATCATCTTATTACTTTCTTCGACCCATTCTCATTTCCATAAACTTCTTTTATCAAATTAACAAATCCAAGGATACCTGCGTCTATAAACCAACTAGCAGTAAATTCAAGAGAAGCGGTTTGTGAGGAAATTTCCTCCACCTCTTGCATATAAAACTAAATTAAAATATTCTATTTAAACTTTTTCTTTAACTTAGAATTTTTTACAGTAAAGCTAACTAACCAAAACCAATATTTTATATGACTCTCTTTTTTATTATGCTTCTGTCGCAAGCCCTCTTTACTGGAACTCAGGTAAATTATTACATAGTTTGTCCTACAAAGCTCTGGCTCTTTACCCATCAATTAAGCATGGAAGCATCTTCTGAATATGTGGAAATAGGGAAATTTATTCATGAAAAATCTTATTCAAGGGAAAGGAAAGACGTAATCATTGATGAAAAGATCGGAATCGACTTTATTAGGGATGGAGACAAGTTAATAATATGTGAGATAAAAAAATCCAAAAGAATTGAAAAGGCCCATAGATATCAGTTATATTATTATCTCTATTATCTGAGAAAAATTAAGGGAATTGAGAATGTTGAAGGGAGAATTTTATATCCAACACAAAGAGAAATTGAAGTAATTGAATTTAATGAGGAAATTTCCCGAGAAATAGAAAAAATAATGGAAGAAATAAGAAAAATAATTTCGTTAGATGAACCTCCAAAACCATCAAGAAAGTCATACTGCAAGAAATGCGCTTATTTTGAATTTTGCTGGGTGTGAGAATGAAAAAGAATTTCTATATTTTAAGGAATGGTAAATTGATAAGAAAAGGAAATACAATTTATTTCATTTATGAAAAAAGCGAGGAAAAAGTTTTCTCTGCTGAAATTGATGGAGAGGAAATGGAAGTGGAAACAGAAGATATTTCTGATAAGCAGGAGTACGAAAAAAGAGTTTTGCCAATTGAGCAAATCAGTTCATTATTTATTTATGGAAGAGTTTCTCTTACGTCTGGAGTAATATCTTTTCTGAGCAAAAATAATATCCCGGTTCATTTCTTTGGATATTATGGAAATTATGAAAGCACACTTATGCCTAAAGAAATGTTGCTTTCTGGAGAAATGCACATAAAACAAGCAATGCATTATATTTCTCAGGACAAGCGTGTTTTTATTGCAAAAAGATTTGTTGAAGGTTCTGCACAAAATATTCTGAGAAATTTGGAATATTATCAAAGGGAAGGAAAAGACCTTCAAGAAGAAATTTCTTATATAACGAATGCATCTTTCTCAATTGAAAATTGTAAAGATGTTAGCCAGCTTTTAGCTTTGGAAGGAGCAATCAGGAGCAAATATTATTCTTCTTTCAATAAAATTCTAAAATCATTTGAATTTGATGAGAGAACAAGGCAACCACCGGAGAATCCATTAAATGCTATGATTAGTTTTGGAAATTCGCTTTTGTACGCAACAGTCATCAAGCAAATATATCATACCCAGCTTGATCAAACTATTTCATTTCTTCATGAACCATCTGAAAGAAGATTCTCTCTTGCTCTGGATATATCTGAAATATTCAAGCCACTACTTGTTGATAGAATAATTTTCAAGTTGGTCAATAAGGACATAATTGGGGAAGATCATTTTGTAAAAGAATTGAATAGTTGCTTGCTAAACAATAAAGGGAAAGAGATTTTTCTCAGAGAATACGATGAAAAATTGCAAACTACAATAAAGCACAGAGATTTGGGAAGAAATGTTTCTTATGAAAGGTTGATATATCTGGAGTGTCTTAAGCTATGCAAGCATTTTCTCGGAATAAAAGATTACAAACCATTTGTGATATGGTGGTAAAATGTATGCAATAATAGTTTATGATGTTGGAGTTGAAAGAGTTTCTAAAATCTGTAGTTTTTTAAGATGTTTTCTTTCATGGGTTCAAAACTCTGTTTTTGAAGGAGAATTAACAGAATCACAGTTGATGAGGATTAAAGAAGGAATTAAGGAAATTATTGATAAAAACAATGATTCAGTCAGAATATATATAATGAGAAGCAAAGATGTTTTCAAGATGGAATTGATAGGAATTGAAAAAGCAGATACTGGGCCATTTATATGAGTGTCGTGGATCTTTATAAATAAAATGCATTATTGGACATCCCCGATAAATTTAAGTATAAATTTGCATTTAAAATTAAATACAAGCTATTTAAACCGCTGTTAAAAACGGACTAAGGTAGGATTGAAATTGATAATCATGCGATATTACATAGATCTGCCAGCAAGTTAAAAACGGACTAAGGTAGGATTGAAATATACTATCGGTGAAGCGTCGAGCATGCGAATATAATAGTTAAAAACGGACTAAGGTAGGATTGAAATTCTCTTGCTTTTTTGATTGTAATATTTCTTTGTATGATTTCGTTAAAAACGGACTAAGGTAGGATTGAAATACCCGAAAACATTATCACAGCTGGCAGAAAGGGATAGTTAAAAACGGACTAAGGTAGGATTGAAATAGTGTATATGTTACCGTTACCGATGCGCTGCCGCTCGTTAAAAACGGACTAAGGTAGGATTGAAATTGCTTGTTATGTAGATCATCCAGCAAACATGAGTTTCGTTAAAAACGGACTAAGGTAGGATTGAAATCATCGAGCAAAAAAATCAATTGCATAAAGATGTTTTGGTTAAAAACGGACTAAGGTAGGATTGAAATGCAAAAACATGGAAGAATTTTGAAAGGAAAATAGCAGTTAAAAACGGACTAAGGTAGGATTGAAATGAAACATTTTGCAGATGGAAAAAGCAAGGCGAGGAAGTTAAAAACGGACTAAGGTAGGATTGAAATATCTATTTATTTTGTTTCCCCCTCTGCGCCCCCCTGGTTAAAAACGGACTAAGGTAGGATTGAAATCTTTGAAAAAGTCTCGCTGTTCTGCTTGTGCCGCTGGTTAAAAACGGACTAAGGTAGGATTGAAATCCTCGAACCCCCTGATTGTGGATGGGTTGCATGGCAGGTTAAAAACGGACTAAGGTAGGATTGAAATGAAACATTTGATATAAAAATCAGAAGCAAATTAAAAGTTAAAAACGGACTAAGGTAGGATTGAAATGTTTTGTATGCCACTAATGATTTCTTGATTATCATTGTTAAAAACGGACTAAGGTAGGATTGAAATTGTTGCTATTATATTTTCTAGTTGCTTCTCTTCAAGTTAAAAACGGACTAAGGTAGGATTGAAATCCTCCTGTTGCCGTCGTTTATTATCTTCCGGGCACCGTTAAAAACGGACTAAGGTAGGATTGAAATCCTCCTCATGTTCTTCTTCCGATTACTCTTTTGTGTGTTAAAAACGGACTAAGGTAGGATTGAAATGAAGTAAAACAAAAGAAAGCATATATACTCACATTTGTTAAAAACGGACTAAGGTAGGATTGAAATATTCTTGATGAGATAAAGAATGAGCTTGGGGCATGGGTTAAAAACGGACTAAGGTAGGATTGAAATATTCTTGATGAGATAAAGAATGAGCTTGGGGCATGGGTTAAAAACGGACTAAGGTAGGATTGAAATCAAATTTGCATAGCTGCTTAATGGGTCTGTTGAGCTAGTTAAAAACGGACTAAGGTAGGATTGAAATGCTGAAGATGCATTAAATATCCCAGCTTCTGTTATAGTTAAAAACGGACTAAGGTAGGATTGAAATAGATTTAGAAGCAATTGAAATTTTACAAGGAAATGGGTTAAAAACGGACTAAGGTAGGATTGAAATTATTAAAAAGAATTTATAAGGCATATCTTTCTAATTGTTAAAAACGGACTAAGGTAGGATTGAAATGGAGAATTGTATGCATACTTACGGATAGATGGAGAGGGTTAAAAACGGACTAAGGTAGGATTGAAATTTATTCATGTAAAAGCTTACATCACTATAAAAATTTGTTAAAAACGGACTAAGGTAGGATTGAAATTCGCTCTCTCCAGCTCTCTAATTATCTTTGCATCATGTTAAAAACGGACTAAGGTAGGATTGAAATAGCAGGAGCGGGCAATTCACCCCCTAACCCCCTCTTGTTAAAAACGGACTAAGGTAGGATTGAAATCCTTCTCCCCTCTTTATTTATTTGCAGGAAATAAATGTTAAAAACGGACTAAGGTAGGATTGAAATGAAGAAAATGGAAATATAATAAATGATGATATTGCAGTTAAAAACGGACTAAGGTAGGATTGAAATGCGCCCAGATGGTAAAATTTCATGCTCATAAGAATGGTTAAAAACGGACTAAGGTAGGATTGAAATGATATAACTTTGCTGGCTCAACTTTTTTCATAAAATGTTAAAAACGGACTAAGGTAGGATTGAAATAAATTTATGCCTCTTACCATATATCCTTCTTCTCTCGTTAAAAACGGACTAAGGTAGGATTGAAATTTTTCTACTTTTGCATCAATGCCTCCTCTCCTATTTAGTTAAAAACGGACTAAGGTAGGATTGAAATGCAACAGGTTATCCAGATTATTACAAGTTAGTGATTGTTAAAAACGGACTAAGGTAGGATTGAAATTTGTTACATTTGCCCCGCTATATGTTGCATATGTGCGTTAAAAACGGACTAAGGTAGGATTGAAATTGATAAGATTTATCTCTTCATCTTTTTCCTGTCAACGTTAAAAACGGACTAAGGTAGGATTGAAATAGGTATGGTGTATATGTAAATGAGCCATCTGAATTTGTTAAAAACGGACTAAGGTAGGATTGAAATTTACTAGTCCCTCTTGCCAATATGGCGCTTAAGTTAGTTAAAAACGGACTAAGGTAGGATTGAAATTATATATAACGTATGTATCTTATATATATACTTTTCGTTAAAAACGGACTAAGGTAGGATTGAAATAGGAGCAGAAATAATTAACTGTGAATTTGCTTTTATTGTTAAAAACGGACTAAGGTAGGATTGAAATTCTTCAGGGGTTTGCATTCATAGATGATGTCCACATGTTAAAAACGGACTAAGGTAGGATTGAAATTTTGAAGAAACTGATAAACTTAAAGGACAGAGTTATGTTAAAAACGGACTAAGGTAGGATTGAAATTTGAAAGTTATATTCATTGTATCATTGTCTATGTCTAGTTAAAAACGGACTAAGGTAGGATTGAAATTGGAGTTTTAGCACGAAATGTTGATAACACATTCAATGTTAAAAACGGACTAAGGTAGGATTGAAATGTTAACAACGCAACAAATATAACAATAGATGCAATGGTTAAAAACGGACTAAGGTAGGATTGAAATGCCTCCTCAGCTTCTCCTCAAGTTCATTTTTCAGTTTGTTAAAAACGGACTAAGGTAGGATTGAAATCATCCTTGCATTACGAAAAATTAGTTTGCAGGAGCGTTAAAAACGGACTAAGGTAGGATTGAAATTAATCAATGTAAGTAGATTATTAACAATTGCGAAATGTTAAAAACGGACTAAGGTAGGATTGAAATCAGAATTGAAAATCCACGAATGCGTGAGATGTTAAAGTTAAAAACGGACTAAGGTAGGATTGAAATAATTCCACATTCGTTACTAAAACAGCGGTTAGAATATGTTAAAAACGGACTAAGGTAGGATTGAAATTTTTTTATTTTTTTATTTCTGGAGGTGAGAAGATGGGTTAAAAACGGACTAAGGTAGGATTGAAATCTTAAGTGTGCATATGCGCGATACAGTAATGAGATGGTTAAAAACGGACTAAGGTAGGATTGAAATGCATTTTTCACCTCATGTGAATGGAGTTATTGCATCGTTAAAAACGGACTAAGGTAGGATTGAAATCTAACACGGCGATAGGTATTAAAACCTTTGTGGCATGTTAAAAACGGACTAAGGTAGGATTGAAATTTACATTTCCATGAGATGGATTCTGTGTGATTAATAGTTAAAAACGGACTAAGGTAGGATTGAAATTCTTAAAGGACCGAAGTTTCCTCCTGCAGTAACAAGTTAAAAACGGACTAAGGTAGGATTGAAATTTTCAGCCAAATCCTGTTAACGGAAGTAGTGTTGATAGTTAAAAACGGACTAAGGTAGGATTGAAATTTTTTGTCTCTTACCATCCAGAGTTTCCTCTTTTCGGTTAAAAACGGACTAAGGTAGGATTGAAATAAAGAAGAGGTGGAAAAAGTTGCTGAGGTGAAGGCATGTTAAAAACGGACTAAGGTAGGATTGAAATCGGTGATGAGGGCAAGGGATGAGTTATTATTGCTGGTTAAAAACGGACTAAGGTAGGATTGAAATTTCGAAGAAACTGATAAACTTAAAGGACAGAGTTAGTTAAAAACGGACTAAGGTAGGATTGAAATTCTCACATACTTTGTTATAAGCTACAAGAGAAAACTGGTTAAAAACGGACTAAGGTAGGATTGAAATAAACAACTTGGTTACGAAGAAACAACAGAATATAAGGTTAAAAACGGACTAAGGTAGGATTGAAATGAAAAATCGATATTCGGCATATATGTATATGTCTCGGTTAAAAACGGACTAAGGTAGGATTGAAATCTATTTTTTAATTTTAGAAAAACACGATACAATAATGTTAAAAACGGACTAAGGTAGGATTGAAATCCTTATCACCTCTCTTATCTTTTTCATTTTCTCACCGTTAAAAACGGACTAAGGTAGGATTGAAATTCAACAGGGTGCTTCCTTTCTATCTCTGCGTCCCGAGTTAAAAACAGACAACGTAGATTTAAACATCTTGAGCAAAATTTTTATAAATAACTTTATTATTGTTAATTATTGTTAAAAACGGATGAGTTAGGAAGGATTGAAATAGTTTGTAAACAAAAATGTAATGAAAGAAATAAATTTGTTTGATTAAGTTTAGTGAATAAGTTTAGTATTGAAATGAAATAATGGCTAAATGGCTACGGTGGTGGTGAGTGGGCTGGTGTGGCTGGTGGTGTTAAAGACATGTTTGCTCTGGTATCTGGGATTAATCTTTCAGTTATAGTGATTGTGGCGGAAAGGAATCTGGCGGAAAGGAATCGCTGGAAGGAAAGAAGGCTGGTATGGCAATAGGTCAGGATATTATGATTCGAATTGGCTATCCCTGTATAAACAGGACTATTGGTTGTTCCTCGGCGCGTACATTCAGGCTAAGCTCTTATTCCTCGAAGTTGTTAGTGCAAACAGTGGAGGAAAACCTTGCATGTCTGGAAAGGATTTTACACTGGAATAAGGCGCATGGGCTTTATTTTTTCCGGATCACTTCAGATTTGGTGCCCTTTGCCTCACACCCTGTGTGCCGTTATCCTTGGTGGCTCAAGTTTCTGCCTGTTTTTCGCCGAATTGGCAGGTTTATCAAGAGTAATGGGATGCGGATTTCGATGCATCCAGACCAGTTTGTGCTTCTCAACGCCAAGCGAGAGGAGGTGGTGAAGAGTTCGATAAGGGAACTGGTTTATCACGCCCGAGTGCTGGACTTGATGGAGTTGCCCTTGAGTGCCCGGATTCAGATTCATCTAGGCGGAGTATACGGCGACAAAGAAAAAAGCATAGCCCGTTTTATTGAGGTTTTTCTGCAGTTGCCTAAGGAAGTTCAGCGCAGACTTGCAATCGAGAATGATGATCGGTATTATAATCTGGATGACTGCCTTTATGTGCACAAGTTGACTGGCATTCCGGTTGTGTTTGACACCTTTCATCATCAGATTAATCCGAATGGCGATTCGGTGTTTGTAGGGGTACGCAAAGCAGCAAAAACTTGGAACAGGCGCAAAGGGCCTTTGATGGTTGATTACAGCGGGCAGGAGCCTGGTGCTCGGCCTGGCACTCATCAGCAAACAATTGACCTAGCAGACTTTGCCCGATTCATCGCAGGAGTAAAGGATATTGAAATGGACATTATGCTGGAGATCAAGGATAAGGAGAAAAGTGCCATCAAGGCGCGAGCGCTACTAAACAGTATAGCTTCTCAGGGATAAATTGAATTCAGTTTTTCTGCGCTAGATGTAACGTCTTTTTTGACTTTGCCTACTAGTTTTATGGCCAGTGCTGATAATCAAGGAAAAAATGAAGTTTCAAGAGCTAAATGATGAAGAATGGATTTTATCAAGCATTTGCTTCCAGTTAAAGCTAATATGGGATAAGAAGAGCAGATTAATTTAAAAACTTACTAAGTTAGATTTAAATAGAGAATTCAAAAAAAACTAAAAGGTTATAAAAGGGAGAAAATAAGATAAGATGCTGGCTTTAATGAAATTAGAAAAAATTAAAAACACAGATATCCTAAACTCTGGATGAAGGCAATTGAAGTCAATGGTATTTCAAAGATATACAGACAAAAGAGTGGTTGTAAAGTTGCTCTAGAAGATGTCAGTTTTTATGTTGAGGAAGGGGAAATATTTGGATTACTTGGTCCGAACGGCTCAGGAAAGACAACCTTAATAAAGATTATTTTTGGACTTATTCCAGCAGATAAAGGAGATGTATCAATTTTTGGATATAAAATTCCAAAAGAAAGGGCAAAGATAATAAGCAAAATTAATGTTGTTTTTTCTAGAGCGGGATGTTACTGGAATTTAACTGGAAGGGATCATCTAAAATTTTATGGAAAAATTTATAGAGTAAAAAATTTGAATGAGAAAATAGAGAAGCTTGTAAAACTTTTTGAAATGGAGGATAAGATAGATAGAAGCGTTGATAAATATTCAACTGGTGAGGTTATGAGGTTAAATCTTGCACGCTCTTTGCTAAATGAACCAATTTTGCTTATTCTTGATGAACCAACAATTGGCCTTGATCCAATGCTGGCATTAAAAATAAGGGATTATCTGATCAAATTAAATGAGGAAAAAGGAATTACAATTCTGCTCACTACCCATTACATGGAAGAAGCGGACCGCCTGTGTAAAAGAGTAGCGATAATTAATGAAGGAAAAATTGTTGCAATAGATAGTCCATCAAATTTAAAGAGCAAATTAAAGAGGGAAAAGATATGTGAAATAGGTGTTTCAAATTTATCAGCGGAGCTTTTGAAAAAAATAAAAGAAAAATTTGAAAAATGCTCATATTATGAAAGTAAATCTGTGCTAAGGGTTATTTTAAAAAAATATGAAGATGTTGCTGAAATAATTGATTTTTTAAAAAATAATGGAGCAAGCGTGACGCACATGCATACAGAAAAGCCAACACTTGAAGATGTCTTCTTATATATGACTGGGAAGAGATTGAGGGATTTAAATGAGAATTTTTAAAGATATTTTAATTGTTTTTCAGAAAGAAGTAAAGGAATATTGGAGATGGAAACTTCATATAGTTTTTGACGCCTTCTTTCCTCTTCTCGATACCCTGCTTTTCATCCTTGTATGGAGTGCAATTTTAAAAGGAGGATTTGAAAGATATGGAATGATAACAAGAGAGAATTATATTGGTTTCCTAATATCGGGAATGATTGTATGGAGTTTTGCAAGAAATTATTTAAGCGGAGAATTCACTCGCATATTTGTTGAAGAAAAGCATCGCAGGACAATCCAATACCTCCTTTCCTCACCTATAAATAGAATGGCAATTCCTTATGGAAAATCTCTTCTGCCAGTTCTCAGGTCTTTATTCAATTCAACTATCCTAATCTCAGTTGGCATTTCTCTTGGCTTCATTTTTAAAGGAAATCCCCTCCTAATATTCCTGATAATTTTCTTAACTTTCCTGACTTTTTCTGGAATTGGTTTAACAATCGCTGCCCTCGGCTCGTGGAGAGAAGATATAGCGGATTCAGGATGGCTTATCTACTACATTTTTGAAATCACCGCTGGAATTTACTTCCCACTTGATATCCTCCCCCAAAAATTAAGGATCATCTTTTTTGCCCTCCCGCAGGCGCAGGCGGTGCAGGCAATGAGGCTGGTTGTGCTGGAAAATGCTGGCCTTAATGAAATCTTGCCATTTCTTTTGCCCCTTGCTTTTTATTCATTTTTTATGATTATTTTTGCTTATCTTGCTTTTCGCTTTGTTGAAAGAAAGGCGATGCTTGTTGGAATTTAGTTAAAAATATAAAGGGAGGAGGAATATAGTTAAAATGAAGGTTTGCATAATTTATGATTCCAAATATGGAAACGGAAAAAAATGCATTGATTATATTTCTGAGTTGATTGGAAAGAAGCATAAAGTAGAGATATTTTCTGCTGACGAAGTTAAGCCACAGAATATTGAAGCGGATCTTTACATTTTCAGCTCTCCTACTCATATAGGCTCACCTACAAGAAAAATTAAGAAAATTCTAAAAAAAATTAGCAAGGAAAATGCAAAATATGCTCTTATGACAACATGCATTGATGAAAAAACAAAATCAATTGAAAAAATGGAAAAAATTCTAAGCAAAAAGGGAATGAAAAAAGTTGCGGATGTTAAAATTAAAGTTAATGGAATAAAAGGTCCTCTTGAAAGCAATTATAAGGAAAAGATTGAAGAATTTTTGAAGAAAATTTTATAATCGAGCTAAAACAAGCGTTATTCTTATATACTAAAAGATTATATGCTTGCATATGGGTAGAGGAATGTTTGCTGCTCGAAAATTGGCAAAAAATAAGCAAAAGTTTAGATGGAGCGATAGTGGATACAAGAGATATATGCTCGATTTGAAAAGAAAGACCGACCCGCTTGAAGGTGCCCCTCAGGCAAGAGGAATAGTGCTTGAGAAAATTGGAATAGAAGCTAGGCAACCAAACTCCGCAATAAGGAAAGCGGTAAAAGTTCAATTAATAAAAAATGGCAAGGTTGTTACCGCTTTTACTCCTGGAGATAAAGCAATTACATTTATAGATGAGCATGATGAAGTTATCATTGAAGGAATAGGGGGAAGAATGGGTCGCTCTAAGGGAGATATACCAGGCGTGAGATATAAAGTTATAAAGGTAAATAATGTTTCATTAAATGAACTTGTTAAAGGTAAGGTAGAGAAGCCAGTGAGATAATGAAGAAGCTTTTATTTGGAAAATATAGTTTGGAAGATGTTGTAATAACAGATAAGGGACTCGCACCATACATAAATCTCTATGCGGATAAACTTCATACTCATGGAAGGCATGCAAATAGAAGATTTAAGAAATCAAATCTCTCCTTAATTGAGAGATTTATAAACAATATGATGAAAACTGAAAAGTATACAGGGAAAAAATTAAAAGCAATGAAAGTTGTTGAAGAAGCATTTGATATAATTCATAAAAAAACAAAGAAAAATCCTGTGCAAGTTCTAATAAAAGCAATAGAAAATTCCGCTCCTCGCGAGGAAACAACTCGCTTATTTTTATCTGGAATATATGTTCCTCAAGCGGTAGATAGCGCTCCTTTGAGAAGGCTTGATGTTGCTTTAAGAAATATCTGCCTGGGGGCGGTTAATAAAACATTTAAAAATAAAAAGAGGATTGAAGAATGTTTAGCGGATGAAATAATAAGTGCATCAAATGACGATGCATCAAGTTTTGCAATAAGCAAGAAATTAGAAGTAGAAAGAATAGCGGAAAGTGCAAGGTGATTTTATGGGAAGGAAAGAAGAAAATATTGCAAAAGCAAAGGAATTGAGATTTATACCCGAGAAAATAAGAAACATTGGCATAGTTGCCCACATAGACCACGGAAAAACAACTTTCTCCGACAACTTGCTCGCTGGAGCAGGCATGATTTCTGAGGAGCTTGCGGGCGAGCAGCTTGTGCTTGACTATGATGAGCAGGAGCAGGCAAGAGGTATAACGATAAATGCGGCGGCTGCTTCAATGGTTCATGAATATGAAGGGCAGGAATATTTAATTAATTTAATTGATACACCTGGACATGTTGATTTTGGAGGAGATGTTACAAGAGCGATGCGAGCGGTGGATGGATGCATAGTTGTTGTTTGTGCGGTTGAAGGAGTAATGCCTCAAACCGAAACTGTTTTAAGACAGGCTTTGAAGGAAAGAGTTAAGCCAGTTTTGTTAATAAATAAAGTTGATAGGCTTATAAATGAATTGAAACTCAGCCCGCAGGAAATGCAGCAGAGATTTGTTAAGATAATTGCGGAAGTAAATAGGCTTATAAATAAAATGGCTCCAGAAGAGTTTAAGAATTGGAATGTAAAGCCAGAGGATGGAAGTGTTGCTTTCGGGAGTGCATTAAACAATTGGGCTATTTCAGTTCCTTTCATGAAAAAAACAGGTATAACATTCAAAGATATATATGAGTATTGCTTGAAAAATGATCAAGAAACTCTTGCAAAAAAGGCTCCAATTCATAAAATAACTCTTGATATGGTTATAAGGCATCTTCCAAATCCAAGAGAAGCACAGAAATATAGGATTCCAAATATATGGAGAGGAGAATTGAATAGTGATATTGGAAAAGCAATGATAGAATGCAATCCAAAAGGAGAGCTTGCAATGATGGTTACAAAAATAATCATTGATCCTCATGCGGGTGAAATAACTGTTGGAAGAGTTTTTTCAGGTACACTAAAAGAAGGAGAAGAAGTATATATACTGGGGATGCCAAAGCCATATCGCATTCAGCAAGTTGCGGTAATGGTAGGGGATGCAAGAATACCAGTTGATGAAATACCCGCTGGAAATATTGCTGCAATAACTGGTTTAAGAGATAGCTATGCGGGATGCACAATAACAACAAATCCAGAACTTGAGTCATTTGAAGGAATAAAACATTATTCTGAGCCAGTTGTTACAGTTAGGGTTGAAGCTAAAAAGCCAGCAGATTTGCCTAAACTTGTAAAAGTTTTAAGAGATGTTTCAAAAGCGGATCCATCAATACAGGTTGAAATAAATCAAGAAACGGGAGAATATTTAATGTCTGGAATGGGCGAGCTTCATCTTGAAGTAACAGAATACAGGATAAGGAATGAGCATAAAGTGGATATAATAGTTTCGGATCCAACTGTAATTTACAGGGAAACAGTTCGCAAAAAATCACCGGTTTTCGAAGGAAAGTCACCAAATAAGCACAACTGCGTTTATATAGAAGTTGAACCACTTGAAGAAAATGTTTTAAAAGCTCTTTTAGAAGGACAAATAGAAGAAAATGTTAAGAAATATAGAAAAGAGGTTTCCAAAAAACTTGAAGAGCTTGGAATGAATAGAGAAGATGCAAAAGGGGTTTTCGCAATAAAAGGAACAAATATATTTACAGATGTAACAAAAGGAATTCAGCATTTGGGAGAAGTAAAGGAATTATTAACCCAAGCTTTTGAGGAAGTTTGCAAGGCGGGATGCAAGGCAGCTGAGCCATTGCAAGGAGTGAAGGTAAGGCTTGTTGATGCAAAACTTCATGAAGATGCAATCCATCGCGGGCCAGCACAGATGATACCTGCAACAAGAAATGCAATTTATGGAGCTATGACACTTGCCCAGCCAATCTTACTTGAGCCAATTCAAAAAGTTTTTATATCTGTTCCAAGCGAGCTTTTAGGAAATGTTACAAGAGAAATAACTCAGAGGAGAGGAACAATTCTTGATATTAAGAATGAAGGAGATATGAGCATTATTCAAGCAAAAGCACCTGTTGCGGAGATGTTTGGATTCGCATCTGCAATAAGAAGTGCTACTGGAGGAAGAGTGCTATGGAGCACAGAGAATATGGGATTTGAGCCACTGCCAGATTTCTTGCAAGATGAAGTAATGAGAAAAATAAGGGAGAGAAAGGGACTTAAGCCAGAACCATATCCTGCAGAACATTATGCGGGATAAATATTAAGGAAGCTTAACATCTAATCCGATAAATGATAGCCTACATACAGCCATTAGATGCCCATGCCACGGCGATGAAAAATGCCAGAGAAACCAGTTTAGAGGGGACCAATAATAAATAGCACTTGTAAGGAGAGTATAATCACCACTTTCTCCAATACCACTCACACTCCCCTGTTGAAAAAATATCTGGTATGTAATAATTGTGAATTATTATCATATTTAAGGTTTCTATTCCATCTGGTTTTATCCACTTTATTCTCCAGAAACCATTTCCCCAAGGGAAACCAAAGAAAGTATATACAAAAGTATTGTTTATATGAAATTTCACATTTCCTCCCTCACTTGTAGCAAAAGAAACTCCTTCATAATCACTCAAATTTATCCATACAGATATATATCCCTTTACACTTTCCTGTGGTAAATCAAAAAAACCTTGTGCAAAAATGAAATACCATGTCCCTGGTGGAAGAGTATGGGGAAAAGGTTCTGTATAATAAGCGGAGCCACCGCAATAACCATCAAACATAAATATATTGTTATAAGTGAAATTGAATTTGCCAAATTCAAAATGTAGGTAATCCAATTTTTCTTCCTTACCACCGCTTAAAATCCTTCCAAATCCTCCAGAAATATAGCTTCCATTAGTAAGAAAAAGTCCATAAAAGTGCTCACCCATAGTTGGAATATTTATTTCTTCCCTATATATTTCAAAATCAAAATTTTTAACATGGATAGGATGAGAGGATGAGACAGCTACTACATAGCAATTTTCCTCTGTATAGCCGTGAAATCTAATTTCTTCCTTTGAAGAAGAAAAAAATTGCTGTTGAAGAAATTGTAAAGAAGGAGAAATTACAATTCCCACTCTATTTAACGAAAAAAGAATAGAGAGAAAAATAACCGCTATTCTTTTCATTTTAGGATAATGTTGCTCTATCCTCCCATTTTTTATTTTTACCATAATTTTTAAAAAAATGATTAAATTTTTTTATGCTGTAATTTTCCTCGAAATGAATGATTTTGACAAATTTTTTCATATCTCTTCTTTGGCTTCATTATATCTTTCAATGCATTAAATTCTATCTCTTTGAAAAAGGAATTTTAATAAGCAAATGCCCTAAACCATCAATCGCATTTATATCATAAAGAATGCTCTTTTATTTCCTTAAGATACATCATTTTAAATCACTTTTTCATTTCTATCTTCAAACAGAAAAATGTGTGAAGAATCTCTAAAAAATAAAAAAAGGGAAAAGATTATCTTGCCCAGATACCATTTATGTGCATTACTACTATTCTGTTTTCTTTAAGCAACCCGTCTATTTTTATTTCTTCCCCAACTAAGCCATTCAGCTCATCGTACATTCTTTCAATTGAGCCATCTCTATCAATGTCACTTTTTGAAAAACCTTGCTTTATCATAAGCTGAAATCCATTGATATAGTAGCTACCATTTATTTTTTCCAGCAATCCCTGCAATTCAACAAATTCATTGTGACAAGGCATGCGGAGCCATATGCCATTTATGTGGCTTGCATAAATTATGTTATCTTCTAGCAAGCCATTTATTATTACTTTGCTTCCAACAAGCCCATTTATTTCATCTATAACTTTCTCATAGGTTCCATCCATGTCATAATCACTCCTTGAAGTAGTATTCAGGAAAAAATCTTCTCCAAAGTAAATTTCTATCCCATTTATGTAGTACTTTCCATCAATGTATTCAATTATTCCTTCTTCTTTCGTCATATTTAGGTAATTATTCATCATTTCTTTGCTCCAGCGGTTGCGATGCATTTCTTCATTGCAGAAGTTATTCATTTCTTGCTTCATCATTTCTTTGCTCCAGCGGTTGCGATGCATTTCTTCATTGCAGAAGTTATTCATTTCTTGCTTCATCATTTCTTTGCTCCAGCGGTTTTTAATCATTTTCCATAAGCTATTTCCTGAGCCATTTTCTTCAATGTTCTTGCTTTCCCAGTTTTTCATTGCATTTATTTGTGTTTGTGCAATCAATGCAATCGCTATTGTTGCAACCAGTCCAATTACAACATATTTTTTCTTCATTTTCATCACCGATATTAAAATTTGCCATTTGCTTATATATATTTACCAGATTTATTACCCAATTTTTCCCAAATTTTTCCCTATTCTAAGCTCAATATAAGCAATATTATCAACGCCAGTGTTTCAAAAAGATGGGGCATATCTGGAAAATAAAATGATAAAAATCTCTGTACAAGCAGAACTCCTATGAAAAAAACTAGGCCAAGCATAAACAATGACTTTGTTTTAATGAAACTGTTTATATATATCAGGAGCAGAGCTAACAATAAAACAAGATTTATAATTGTGGAAAAAACATAAAATAATTTCAATCTATTGAGAATTTTTTCATTCCATTTTGGCTGTGCAATTGCAAAACTGGCCATCTGAAGAGCAAGCATCGCAACTACAACCCAAACAACAAATTTTTTCATATTATGTCACCTCTTTCCCCTTTATTTTATTTTTCCCAATTTTTTCCCAAATCTCATAAAAACTTTTTATATTTTGCTCAAGCAAATCAGATATAAAATACATTTTCGCATATCCCTCACCCATGGAAGTTACTAAGCTATTTTTCTCGAGCACTTTTAAATGATGCCTAACAGTTTTATAATCCATTCCAGCAATTTTTGCAATCTCATTTGCATTCATTGGTTTTTCAATCAGCAATTCAATTATCCTCCCTCTGCTTATTCCACCAGCGGAAGCAGCAAGAAGCCACCAAAGAAGTTTTTTAATCGGATTCAATGCTTGATAATCATTTTCAAATTATAACTTTTGTCTTTCCCGAAACCATAAGAAACATAAAACTTTAAAATATTTCCTTGTTATTACTTTGCGGGCTCGTAGTCTAGAGGTTATGATGTCGCCTTGACACGGCGGAGGTCGAGGGTTCGAATCCCTCCGAGCCCATAAATGCAAGCTAGATATGAGAGGCAAATTCCAATTCTGGGCAGTGAAGGACAGGAGAAGCTTAGAGGAGCGAAGGTTGCGGTTGTTGGGGTGGGAGGGCTTGCCTCCGCGGTTTGCCTTTATCTTGCGGGTGCGGGGGTGGGGCATATGAGAATAATAGAAGATGAAATTGTTGAGCTATCTAACCTTAACAGGCAGATAATTTATTCGGAAGAGGATATTGGGAAGGAAAAAGTTTATTCTGCTGTCGAAAAATTGAGAAAATTTAATAGTGAGATAGAAATAGAGGGAATTAAAGAAAGAATAAGCGAAAAAAATATTGATTTGCTAGATGGGATGGATGCAATTGTCGATTGTCTCGATAACTTCAAATCTCGCTATATACTGAATGAAGCATGCCTGAAATATGAAATTCCTCTATTTCACGCAGCATGCAGGGCATGGCAGGGGCAGGTGAGTGTAGTCATTCCTTATAAGAGCGCATGCTTGAAATGTATTTTTCCGAAAGTAAGGGAAGAGAAAAGCCCACCGGTTCTTGGGAGTGTGGTAGGAACAATTGCAACAATACAGGCAACAGAAGTAATAAAATATATAGCGGGAATTAGACCATTGCTTGAAAATAAGCTTCTTATTTATGATGCCCAGTTTCTTTCCTATTATTTAGTAGAGCTGGAAAGAAATAAAAATTGTGAAGCTTGTGGGAGAAAATGAAGTTAAAAATAAAATTTTATTCATTGCATCGTGAAATAGTTGGTAAAAATGAGATTTATCTTGAAATAGATGAAACAAAAAAATTGAAAGATATTATAAAATTAATTTTTGAAATTTATCCAGAATTAAAAAAATTGGAAAAATTCACATTCGTCTCATTAAATCACAAATATGCAAATGGCGAGGAAATTGTAAATGAAGGAGATGAAATTGCCATTTTTCCACCAGTTGAAGGGGGTTAATGATTAAATAACTAAGTAATTACTTCGCATCCGTTTTCCCTGACAATTATCGTATGTTCAAATTGAGAAACAATTCCATTTTCTGCATCTACAAGTTTGAAATAAGGAGCTATAAGTTTTCTTTTCATAAAAAATGATATTTTAGAAGGGGTATCATTTCCATAAATCTCTCTAAGCCATCTTTCCGCAAAAGGAAGCCCATTAAATTTTTTCTCTATTTCCTTTGCAAAGATAGAATGCTTTGTAATTCTATATATATTTCCAATTCCCTTATCCACTACATAGCCCGCCCCATTGCTAACAAATGGTTCAACCGCTATAACTTGCCCCTCCTTCAAAGCTGTTTTGCTATCATTTGCAACATTTGGAATGGATATTCCCGCATGAAGGCTATATCTACTCAAAAGATGCCCTTGTAAATTTCTAACGGGTTTTAAACCATATTTCCTTATTTTTTCCTCTATCCTTCTTCCTATTTCCCCAATTGTTACCCCTGCTTTTATTATCCTTATTGCTTCCTCTAAAGCCTCACTTGCTGATTTTATCAGCATTTCTTTATCTTTTGTCCCTACTTCTATTGTTTTTGCTGTATCCGCTATAAAGCCATTCACATGTGCTCCAACATCAATCTTTACCACATCTCCTCTTTTAAACTCAAGAGCATCTCCAAATGAAGGCGTATAGTGGGCGGCGACGCTATTCACAGATATATTTACTGGGAAGGCAAGATCTGCTCTTGCCTTTATATATTCCTCTATTTCCTCTGCAACCTCAAAATAACTTTTTCCTTCCTTTATGCTTTCTATACCTTTTTGAAGGGCACTTTTTGCAATCTTTCCCGCTTCTTTATAGCTCTCATATTCCATATATTTCCTCTTTGCTTATTGCTCCTTCCCTTAAAATCTTTATCCTTCCTTCAGATACATCTATTATTGTTGATGCTTTTCCAGGCAAAATGCCATTATCTATATACAGAGCTACTTTTTCTCCAAGCTGTTTTTTTGCAATTTCTATGCTCTTTGGTTCTTCCATACCATGCTTGTTTGCACTGGTTGATGTGATCGGCATTCCTTTTACTATTTTCCTTGCTATTTCATTTGCTGGAATTCTTATCCCAATTTTTTCTTTTCCAAGAAGTTCTGGCAAATCCGCTTTCTTCTTCAAAATAATGGTTATTGCTCCTGGCAAAAATTTTTCAGCAATTTTATAAGCAAGATCATTCATGAAGCAATAATCTTCAATTTCCTCAATATCTGAAAGGGCTATTGATATTGGCATATTATAAGGCCTTTCTTTTAAATCAAAAACTTTTTTGACAACCTCGTCACTTGTTGCATCTCCTCCTAAGCCATATAATGTATCTGTTGGATAAACCACTAGCTCTTTTTCTTCAATCAATTTCCTTGCTTTCTTTATCAACATTTTTAATCAAATCTCCAAGAGTAATTGCCTTGGCTTTTTTCGGCTTTAAAGAAACACTCTCCACTTCGCAGAAAAGATTTATTTCAAGAAATTTCTCAAGCTTTTTTACAGTTTCATCTGAAGGGCGAAGCTCCTCATTCTCTATTTTTGCAATTGCTGTTGTTTTCTCTCCTATTTTTGCCCCAAGTTCTTCTCTTGTAAGTCCTTTTCTTTCCCTTGCCTCCTTTATTTTTCTTCCCCATCCATCAACAAGCTCTTTTTTCATTTCATCAAAAACATCCTTCGAGTAAGGAGTTGTTTTTTTGAATTTTAAAGTTTTTTCTGGTATAATTAATCCATATTTGGTACATTCCCTACAAACCATCATTTCCGAGCCTTCAATTAATGTTCTAAAAAGTTTTGTATCCCTTCCACACATCTCACACTTCATTGATATAAAATATTTAGTGAGATATATTTTTTGCCTTTCTCAAATTTATCATAATCACATCATAATAAGCAATTCTTTTTTTATGGAATGGCAAGCTTGCTTTAAGAGGAAATTTATATTCCTTCTTATAGCATATTTCCCATCCATTATCCTCAATAAATTTCTTTAAAAAATCCTCGGTACTTTTTAAGTGAAGAGAGTATATACATTCTGTAAGCTCTATTGCTTTTTTCAGAAAAATTCTGTCCGCATGCCTGCCCGCATATTGGGCCCCAAATGGCGGATTCATTATTGCAACATCTCCTCTTATATTGAAATTTTCAACGTCTTCAACAAAAAAATCTATTTTAACCCCAATTTTCTCCGCTTCCTTTTTTGCTATCTCAACTAAATTTTCGTCTATATCTATTCCTATAACTTTTTTTGCATTCAAGATTGCTGAGCCAATTGAAAATATACCAGTTCCGCAACCAAGGTCAATTACAACCTTATCTTTTATATCTTCTCTTGCAATCCATAGAATGTCGGAAGCAATTTCTGCAGGAGTAATATATTGTTCAAGATTTTCCTTCAGCTTTATTTCTCTTTCAATTTTCTGAAGCAATATTTCAAGCTCTTTCTTTTTCACATTTTTATTCTCATTTTTGTATAAAAATATTTTTATGAAGTTGCTTTTGTGATTTTATCCTAATTATCACATCTTAGCTATTAACTGCAAAAATAATTTATATTGTTCATTAATAATCGAACATGTTCAATCCGAAAATGGAGAAGATAGGCAGGAAAGAGCTGGAGGAGCTTCAGCTAAAAAGGCTTAAAAAAATTGTAATGCATGCCTATAAAAATGTTCCATTTTATAGAAAAAAATTTGATGAAGCGGATATAAGCCCGAGAATAAAAAGTTTGGAAGATATAAGCAAGTTTCCATTTACAACAAAAGATGATTTCAGAAAAAATGCTCCTTTTGGAATGCTTGCCTATCCTCTGGAAAAATACATTGAATTGCATGCATCATCTGGCACTACCGGTGAGCCAATAACTGTTTGCTATACAAAAAAAGATATTGAAGTCTGGGCGGAAGTTATGGCCCGATGCCTTGCGATGGCGGGCTTGACTAAAAATGATATTTTCCAGATCCCAATTCCTTATGGAACATTTACTGGGGCCTTTGGTTTCCATTACGGGGGGCAGAAGATAGGAGCACTTATCGTGCCCACTGGAAAGGGAGAGAGTGAGAGACAAATAAGGTTGATGAAATATTATGGAACTACTTTTATAGCGGGTGTTGCCTCCTATGCATTGCATCTTTCAGAAGTTGCGAAGAAAATGGGGATTGAGCCATCTCAGCTTAAAGTGAGAAATGGGATATTTGGAGCGGAGATGTTTACAAAGGCAATGAAAAAAAGGATAATGGAAGAGTGGAACATGGATGTTCATGATATATATGGGCTAACAGAGATGTGTGGACCAGGTGTATCTGCGGACTGTGATGAGCATGATGGATTGCATTTATGGGAGGATCACTTCTTTGCGGAAATAATTGATCCAAAAACTGGGGAAAGGCTTGAAAAAGAGGAAAAAGGGGAGCTTGTTTTAACAACTCTTACAAAGGAAGGCTTGCCTGTAATAAGATATAGAACGAGGGATATAACCTTCTTTTACGATGGAACATGCAATTGTGGAAGAACACATCTAAAGCACTCATTTATAACTGGAAGAAGTGATGATATGATAATAATAAAAGGGACAAACATATTCCCAGGTCAGATAGAAGAAGTTATAATGAAAGATCCCCGCCTTGGAAATAACTGGCAAATTATTGTTGATGATAACTTGAAAGTAGTGGTGGAGGGTGCTAAAAAATATAGCGAGGAAGAGAAGAGGAAAATTGAAGAAGAAATAAAGAAGGAAATAAAAATAATTACAACATTGGGCACAGAAGTAGAGGTTGTTGAGCCATTTAGCCTGCCAAGAAGCGAAGGAAAGGCAAAAAGGGTTATCGATAAAAGAAATCTATAGGGAATTTAGCAGTGAAATAAATTCAGAAAGCTTCATTCCATTTTCCCATCTCATAATATAATTTCCATCCTTACTTATTTCTATTTTTGGTAATTTTTCATATATTTTTTTATCCTTTTTTTCAATGTCCTTCATTTCAATTGTGAATATTTTCCATGCCTCATCTCTTATTCCTTTAAGGCGAAATGCAAATATTGGCAAAACTTTTGATTTTTCACATTTTTCAAGCATCTCCTCCGCCTTCCTCTGCATCCTCCCTTTTTCATGGCTGAAAAGAATTTCCTTCTCCTTTCTCGCTTTTATTTCAATTAATAAAGAAATGTCCCCTCTTACCGCCACTATATCCGCTATTCCAAGGGAGCCAGCAGCCCTTACAGTTATAAAAGGATACTCAATAATCTTTTTGTATATCTCCTTCCTTTCCTCATCAAGATTTTTTATTATCCTTTCAATTATTTCTCTATTTCCAGATAAAATTTCCTTAAGCTCCCTTTCATATACACTCAAGTGTAGCCTCCTATTTTAAGAGTTGGGTCACCGAGCAAAACAAATCCATGAATTGTATGAAGATGCCATGGCTGATAAGGCAACTTAAATTTCTCCACATATTTTGAAACCGCATACCCCCATGTCTGGCCGAGCAAGCTCTTGCCCTCACTATATGCCTTAAATACATTTAACTCCATATATCCATATCCAGATTCAACACTATCATCCTCATTTACTCCATCCCCATCCAAGTCGCCTTCTTCTCCAGGCGTCGCCACAGGGAAGCATGTATATCCCATGCCCGCAATTGCCCCTCCATTAATCTTTTTAATGAACCATGAGGTTAAATCAGCGGGCGAAGGGAAGCCACCTGTCCACGGGAAATCGGTCATGCTTATGTTGAACATTGAAGTATGGCATCCTCCTATGACAACTATTGGATATTCCTTATTCTTGAAGAAAGGTAAATCGAGAACATCCAGCCCTTTTTCCCATTTATCAAAATTTTCTGGCTTATGAGTGCTCCATGAAATTGGACTACCATGTCCATGGAAATGAATGAATGTTGCTCCATTTCCAAGTGCATTTTTTATATTTTCTGGATTAACATCCGTCATGCTTGCATATACTTTCTTAATTTCATAGGAAGAGAGATATGAAGCGGTCTTATCTGTAACTATCTCTCCCTCATATCCAGGTGTTTCAAAATTATCGCCAGCAACAAGAACCGCTTTTTTACTTACACCATTATTTTCATAGGAAATTATCTTATCTATCAAAATTTTTAATTCAAATTTGCTCCTGCAGGGCAATCTGCCAACATATAAATCTGGATATAGATCCATTTGGTCTTTCAAAAACCCGTTTTTCTTCCATTCCGCATATACCCCATTTCCATCTGTATCCCAGGAAGAGAAGCTATAGTTTCCATCATATATGTCCGCAAAATATAAGTCACTTACATATTCATTTTCGTCCGCCCAGTATATGTTTGCATATCTTACAGGCGTGAGCCATTCTTCGCCCAAGCTATATTTTCTTCCTCCAACAAGCATTACATATTTTATTCCCCATTCTTCAATTGCATTCTTTATGAAATACTTCACTTTTTCTGCATCATCTCTTCCCTGCACAGCGGATGAATGAGCATAAACTTCACTTAACCCTACTACTATTGTTTTTATTCCCTTGCTTTCCTTGTGTTCCTTAAAGACGCTTAATTCATCTAGCCAAGCATCAGGAGAAATTATTAGGAAATCATATGCTGAGGCGAATGTTTTCTCTGGCAAAATATAATCAATTTTTAAATCAAAGTCCTGTGAATAGAATATTTTTCCATTATCATAAATTGCGGGGTAAATGTTCAAAATTAAAATTGTATAACGTTTTTCATCAATTATTCCTCCCAAAATTTCATATTCAAACCATTTCTCTGGAAATCTTATATTTTTCTCATATTCTGCTCTTTTTACAATTTTTCCAGGTGGTGAGAAATTATCTGAGAAAGAAACATCCGCAATCATCTCTTTTATTGCTAGCGCTTTTCCATACAAATAAATTTTTGTTCCTGGAGGAAATAAAAATGTTTTTCTATAAACGGGCATAATTGGCATTTTTTCCGCTAAAACTTGAGAGCATCCATTAAAATTAATTATTTTTTTTTCTCCAATTTTTAAAATCTCTGGCTCACCAAAATTAATAACAATTTGCATGCTTTCCAATTTTCCTTCTTTTGCTCCATTAAATGCTGCGTTTGCTCCCAAACCCAAAAACATTATTACAACAAACAAAGCAATTTTTTTCATGTAAATATATACAAAACTTGTTTTTAAAATTAACCAATCTTTCCAACTGCTTTTTTGCATAACTATTAAAATAGCCTAAATCTATTTACTTTTGGGATGGGAATATGAAAATATGCGGAGTAAAAAACATAGATTAAATGAAAGACTAAAAATTGCTTAATTTTGCAACAAAGCATTGATAACCAAAAATATAAATACAAAAAGGAAATATCTCTTCATGCCAGCAAAAGTAAATGCGGATTGTTGTGTTGCATGCGGGACTTGTGCGGAAGAATGCCCGGTTGGGGCAATAACAATTCAAAGCTTTGCGGTTGTAGATGAAAATGCATGCATTGAATGTGGGCATTGTGCGGAAGTCTGTCCAAATGAATGTATAACTCTTGAGTAATATGAGAGAAAAAGTAGAAAAGGCCCTCGATGAAATACGCCCTTCCTTGCAGGCGGACGGAGGGGATGTTGAGCTTGTTGATGTTGATGAAAAGAATGGCATAGTTAAGCTTCGCCTTGTTGGAACATGTGCGGGTTGCCCGTTTTCAAAAATGACTCTTCAGATGGGAATTGAGAGAAATTTAAAGAAAAAAATACCCGAGATAAAAAGAGTAGAAGCGGTCTAAATTTTTCCTATAATCTGAATATCCATAACATTCGTTCCAGTATAGCCACTTATTATTGCATCTCCTAAAATCCTAAAAAATTCATAGGAATTGTTTTCCTCAAGAAATTCCCTCCAGCTGATACCCTTTTCCATCGCTTTTTTATAACTATATCCATCCGCAATCGCCCCTCCCGCAGGGCTATTTCCATCTATCCCATCTGTCCCAAATGAAATAAAAGATATTTTTTCATTTTTTATTTCCTCAATTGAGGATAGCACAACTTCCTGATTTCTACCCCCTATTCCTTTTCCCTTAACCTTTACTGTTGTTTCTCCTCCAAATATCAAAATTGAATTGTTTCTTGGATAAATTTTTGCAAATTTTCCCAAGTCACCGCCAACAATTCTTGCCTCTCCTTTCAGCTTGTTTGTAAAAATATTGCAATAATATCCTTTTTCAAGAGCTTTCTCCATTGCTTTTTTACAGGCCATTTCATTATCCGCAACTATTATATTTTTTACATTCTCTAATTTGCTCACCTTTTCATCCTTTTTCAAGGCCTCAATAATTTCCCTATCCCTTATCCTATATTTTTCCACTATTCTCAATGCCTCGCTTGTAGATGAGTGGTCTGGTGAAGTGGGGCCGGATGCAATCAGTTCAACAGGATTTCCTATTATATCAGAAATTATAAGAGATAAAACACTTGCCTTTGTCATTTTTGCAAGCTTTCCTCCTTTAACATATGAAAGACGCTTCCTTACAATATTTAACTCCTCTATATCGCAACCTTTTTTCATTAACTCTTCCGTCAATTCTATCATTTTTTCAAGGGATATTTTTGGCTTGCAAAGCAAGGAAGAACCGCCCCCACTTATCAAAACAATTATCAAATCATCCTTTTCCGCTCTTTCAAAAATATCAATTATTTTTTCTGTTGCTTCTATATTCGTTTCACTTGGAAATGGATGTGTACCCTTAAGCAAATTTACCTTTCTCAAATTAATATCTTCAGTAGTTATTACAAATCCTTCATCAAAATCAATTATCTCTTCAATTGCCTTCGCCATTGAGCCGGAGGCTTTTCCGAAGCCGGCAATAAAAATCCTCTTATAATTTCCTATATCTACTTCCTCCCCTCTTACATAAATCTTTTCTCCTTTTTTTATTATGATCTTCTTTAATAGATTATATGAATTCATTTCCTCAAGCACATGCTCGAGTATTTCAAGCATATCTCTTCTTATCTTAAAAAATTCTTTGTCAGTATTTTTAGCCAAGCTCTCAAAATTCTTTATCATCATAAAAAAATAAATAATCCTATTTAATTTTATACATGCTTTCAAGAATTCTTTCAAGCTTTTCTTTCTCAGTTATAGTTGCGGTTATTCTTGCTCTTCTTGTAGGAGAGATTCCTTACAGCGACATTTTTGCAACAATTTCTTTATTTCTCGCAATGACATTTTCCATATCAAACATCTCAATAAAAATTAAAATAAAAGAAGAGTATAAGGAGTTATTATATGCCTTCCTTCTAAATTATGCTTTCCTCTCCTCCCTGATAATTGCAATGGGCTTTTTCATGAAAAAATATTTTGAAGGCTTCATAGTGATGGCTTCCGCTCCACCCGCCATCCTGGTTGTTCCGCTGAGCGGGGCCCTTAAAGGAGAAAAGATTCATTCCCTTTTTTCTCTTATCTTTTTGTATATTGTTTCAATTTTTTTGATGCCTCTTATTATCATAATTTTCCTATCTGAAAAAGTGAATAGCCTTGTCCTTATCAAAAATATTTTCATCCTGGTGATTTTGCCGATTTTTTTATCTCGCCTAATTTACAGGAAAATTGAGGAAAGCAAAATAAAAATTTTGTCAAACTTGATGTTTTTTATAATAATCCTTACTATGGTTGGAAAAAACAGAAATTTCTTGCTTGAGGATTATCTCTCCTTAATTTTTCTTTCAATAATGATGGCAATAAGAACATTTGGGACAGGAGGAATTGTAAAAATGCTAGGAAAAAGATTTGGTGTAGATAATAGAAAGATTGTTAATTATGCTCTCTTTTCCTCATTTAAAAATGAGGGGCTTGTCATGCTAATTGCTTCCTCTCTCTTCGGATATTATGCATCAATACCAGCGGTTATAGCATTAATATTTGAAATGATATGGATTTGCTGTCTTGAAGCAAGAATAGTATAGCATTTTCTCTTATGATGCTTTATCAAGTACAAAATCCCAAAAATATTTAAACTTTTAATCATTCTATTTCTGGTAATTAAAATGAAGAGGAGATTTGTGTTTATGGTTTTTGCAATTATTCTTCTTTCTGTTTTCAGCTCATCATTTGGAAATGGTAAAAAGAATGATGTGCCTGTTTGGAATGTAGGAGATAATTGGAATTTTGATTTAGAATTTTCATATGAAATTGAGCAATCTACTTTATTTTTAAACATAACCGCCCGCTCTAAAGAATTACAATTCAAAGTGGCGAGGGAAGAAGGAGAATTTTATTATTTGGATTTTAAAGGTAATTTGGAATTAAAAGTAGTTGGAAATATTGAAAATATAAATATTTCCGCTTCTTTAAGGAATGCATATGCATCAGGATATGCTTATTTTAAGAAATCTGATTTGAGTTTAAAGGAAGTTTATATTAACATTACGGGTTTATTAGTTACATCTGTTGCTCCTCTTCCAATACCTTTTAGCGCAAGCATAAAATTAATCTTTACACCATCATATGCCTTCATTTCATTTCCTATTTCTGAGGGTTCCTCTTGGCTTACTATGCCTTCAATAATGAGGGTGGAATTGGGAGAGGATTTAATTTCTTTCATAAAGACAATTGCGGAGCTTCTCAAAACAATTCTGCCAAGCGATATGGATGAAATTGTTGATGAAATGTTATATTTAATTGATGAACTATTTCCCGCTGAGAAACCAGTTGGCTTGTATTTTGTTGAATGTAAATCCCATAGTTATTTGAATGTTAAAGCGGGAACTTATGAAGCCTATTATATGACTTTTATCGGTGGAATTTCCGCTCTTTATGGCAATGCCTATTTCTCTCCAACCGCAAAAAATATCATCAAAATATATATTACCGATGGAGAATATTTAGATTTTTCTGCGGAAATCATTTCTTCTAACTATCATCAACCAGGGACTCCAGGAAAGCCACAGAAACCAGTTGGTAAAGAAAGGATAAGAATAAGAAAAAGTTATGAGTATGAGAGCTATGCAGTAGATCCTGATGGTGATAGATTGCAGTATGGATGGGATTGGAATGGCGATTATATAGTAGATGAATGGACAGGCTTTTATCCATCTGGAGAAAAAGTTAGAGTATCGCACAAATGGGATAAAAAGGGTGATTATGAGATTAGAGTAAGGGCAAGAGATGAAAAAGGTTTAGAAAGTGAATGGTCGGATTCCCTTGCAATTACCGTACCCCTTAAAAATTACCGATTATTTACCCCTTTAATATCTCTCCTTCAAGATGTGTTATGCTCGCATTAAAAATTTTTGCATCTAAAAACTCTCCAATTTCTCCGCTCTTTAAAAAAACAGATTTATAGAAATCATTTTTACCCACTTTCCATCCCTTATACTCATCTAAAATAAGCACTCTCGTCTTCTTCCCTATCCATTTCCTATTTCTTTTAAGAGAGATTTCATTAGCCACTTTTGACGCAACCCTTGATCTTTCCTTTGCAATTTCAGTTGGCATCCTTTCCATGCGCCAGGAGGGCGTGGAGGGGCGGGGGGAGAAACGGGTCACATTTGTCACATCTGGCTCTATCTGTTTGATTGCTTCAATTGTTTCGTTGAAATCTTCTTCACTCTCGCCGGGAAATGCCACTATTATATCAGTTGCAAGGGTAATGTCAAACTCTCTTCTAAATGCTTTTACAATCTCGCAAAAGATATCGAATGTGTATCTTCTATTCATTTTTTTAAGAATTTTCTCGCTAGCGGATTGCAGTGGCAAATGCAAAAATTTATAAACCTTTTCATTTTTAAATGCTTCAATTATTTCATCTAAAATTTTATAAGCGGAGAGAGGATGCATCATCCCAACTCTTATTCTGAAATTGCCTTCTATACTGCTAACTTTTTCTATCAATTCTGGCAAATTTGGATAGGAAGCGGTATCCTGGGATGTTAATCTTATTTCCCTGCAACCTTTTGAAATTGCATCTTTAATATCTTCATAGAGCAAATCCATAGGGTAAAAAATCAGATTTCCTCTTGCTTTTTTTGTTATGCAATATGAACAATTATAAAGGCATCCATCAGAAATTGGAAAATTTAATTTTATGTCAATTTTTCTTTCTAAGCCCGCTTTTATTCCCTTATATGCTTTTTCTCCTTCAATAACATCTCCAATTGAAGTTATTTCTAAAGGAGAAACTAAGATTGCATCGCTTGCAACTTTTTTAATCAAATCTGGCTGTGCAGAAGCCATACAGCCCGCAACAATAATTTTTTTACCTTTGTATTTCTCCTTGAATTTTTTTATTCTGCTAAGCATTCTTTGCTGTGTTGTATCTATTACTGTGCATGTAACAATTATTATTGCATCCGCAAATTTTGCATCTTCAACAATTTCATGTCCTCTTTTCTCAATTACCCCCTGCATTATTGAAGCATCTCCTTGATTTGCTGCACATCCATATGTTTCAATATAAACCTTCACGTTCTTAAATTACATTGATATTTTATTTTTTGCTCCGCTAACTGCAAATGCTTAAATATATAAAACAAAATTGTTTTGAATGCTAAGGAAAATATTGAGTGTAAAAGAAGTTGTATCATTTATAAGAGATGCAATTGAAAATGCAAATTTAAACGATATATGGGTTGAAGGGGAGATATCAAATTTTAAAGAAGTTTTGGGAATAATATATTTTGACTTAAAGGACGAAGAATCTTTGCTCAGATGCGTTTATTTTGGAAAAAATAAAGAAAATTTGAAAAATGGTATGAAAGTTATTGTAAAAGGAGATATTGGAGTATATGAAAAGAAAGGATATTATCAACTATATGTTAAGGAAATAAAAAGCCATGGTGTTGGTGAATTATTCATAAAATTTCTGGAGTTAAAAGAAAAATTGAGAAAGGAAGGCCTATTTGATGAAAAATATAAAAAAGAAACTCCAAAGATTCCTTCAAAAATTGCAATAATAACATCTCCTGATGGGGCGGTTTTACATGATATCCTTAATATAATTTCAAGAAGATTTCCTACAAACATTTTAGTTGCTCCTGTGAGAGTGCAAGGAGAGGGATGCGAAGAAGAAATAATTAATGCAATAAATGAGATAAATAAAAGGAACGATATTGATTTAATAATTCTGGCCAGGGGCGGGGGGAGCTGGGAGGATTTGCAGGCATTCAATGAAGAAAAGGTTGCAAGAGCAATCTTCAGCTCGAGAATTCCAATAATTTCTGCAATAGGCCATGAAACAGATTTCACAATCTCCGATTTTGTTGCGGACAAGCGGGCAAGCACTCCTTCTGCAGCCGCTGAAATGGCGGTGCCGAGCAGGGAGGAGATTCTTTCCATGCTTGATTTGTTTTTGAAAAGAATTATAAAAGTTGTTGAAGAAAGGATAAATTTGTATAAGAGAATAATCGATGGGATAATGAAGAGGAAGGCTTTTCTTCATGCGGATGAGCTAATTCTTGGAAAAGCGGATGAGCTAAATTATAAAATTGAGAAAATAAAGAGTTTATCAAAAATTTATATTGAAAATATGAAAAATATGATAAATATCAGATTTGAAATATTAAATGCTCTCAGCCCCTATAATATTTTAAGCAGGGGGTACAGCATATGCTTTAGGGTTAGAGATAATAAAGTATTTAATAGCGTTGAAGATATAGAAGTAGGAGAAGAAATAAGAATAGTTGTTAAAGATGGTGATGCAAAATGCAGTGTGAAGGAGAAAAAGAAATCGGATTTGAAGAAGCATTGAAAAAGCTTGAAGAGATAATAGAGGAGCTTGAAAAAGGAGAGCTATCTCTTGATGAAACAATATCAAAATTTGAAGAAGGAATAAAACTCTGTAAGCTATGCAAGGAAAAAATAGAGAAAGCGGAGATGAAAATAGAAAAACTTATGGAAGATATAAAATGAGACAATCTTTATTTTTTATTCCTCCAACAATTGCTCTTATTTTAGCCCATTTTTTAGTAATAAATCTAAGCATGGAAAGCTTAAATTTTATCACAACTCCCTTCCTTTTCCTATCCCTTTTTATAATTGGAGCAGGATATCTCACTGAGAAGAGAATAAAACATGTGATACTCTGCTATGGATGGCTTCTCTTTTCAATTTATTGGGCAACCCAGCCAGAAATTTTATATTATAAGGGAGAAGGAGACATAGTAAATGCCATCTTTTGCATCGCGGGGGTTTATTTTCTTTCCTATATAGCTTATCATGAATGGCTCTCATATGAGAAAAATGAAGGACTTCAGAGCTTAAATTTCCTGGCGGGCGCCACCTTCTTTGCGGGCTTGCTATATTTTGTTTTTGAAAAAATTGAAGTAGTGGGAGGGATGCTTATAAAGCTTGTTGCCCAGCAGACCGCTTCGATAATGAATTTCATTGGCTACAATGTTACCACAGGAGATGTTAGATATGGAATGGTTACCTATGTGCCTGTATATTTTAACGGGCATGAAAGTGTTCAGCTTATTCTTGCCTGCACTGGATTGCAATCAATAGCGGTTTTTATTGGTGTCTTCACCGCGATAAATTCAGATTATTCTAAGAGAATTAAAGGATTTTTGATAACTGTTCCAACAATATATATCCTCAACCTTATAAGAAATGCGGGAGTGATATATGGAATTGAAATCCTGGGAATCAGCTTTTATTTAATGCATAATGTAATTGGAAAAATTGGCTCTTTGGTTGCTCTTATAATTCTTGCATTCATAACTTTTGATATGGTTCCAGAAGTATATCATAATATTTCCGCTTTATTTGATCTGCCAAAGAGAAAATGATAGCAAAAAAATGCTTTCATATAGCATTCCTCCCCATTCCTTTTTTAATTCTCTCTCTTTTCCTCTCAAAATTTTATTCAGTTTTTGGATATATTTTTCTCCTCCTTCTTTTATTGCAGGCTTTCTTTATTTTCTTCTTCAGAGATTTAAAAAGAGAAATTCAGGATGGAATAGTTTCTCCCGCTGATGGGAAAATAATTGAAAATGAGGGAAAAATCTCAATTTTTATGAGTTTGTTTGACATGCATGTTAATCTGATGCCATACGATGGAAAAATATCAAAAATTAGAAGGCATGAAGGAAAGCATTGTCTTGCTTTTCGCAACGCAGAAAAAAATGAGAAGCTGGAAATTGAGATAGATAGCGATATTGGAAAAATAAGGATTTTTCAGATTGCGGGCTTCTTTGCAAGGAGAATTGTGCCTTATGTGAAGGAAGGAGATTTTTTGAAAAAGGGAGAAAAGATAGGAATAATAAGATTTGGCTCGAGAGTTGAGTTGATATTGCCGGAAAATTGTAAGATAATTGTTGAAAAAGAAAAAAAAGTTAAAGCGGGAGAAAGAATAGCGGTAACAAAATATAAAAATTCCTCATGATTTCCTACCATGAAATTACTGGAGCATCAGGGAAAGGAGCTTTTCAGAAGCTATGGTATTCCTGTACCAGAAGGCAAAGTTATTGAAAGAAAAGAAGAGCTAAAAGATATAGCCATCCTATTCCCCTGGGTATTAAAGGCACAGGTTCTCGTCGGCGGAAGGGGCAAGGCGGGCGGAATAAAAGTTGCGAATGATCTGCGGGAGGCGGAAATAATTTTTGATGAAATGATTTCTAAAGGAGTAAAAGGTGAGAGGGTAAGGAAAATTCTTGTTGAAGAAAAAATAAGAATAGAGAAGGAGTATTATCTGAGTTTTTTTATTGACAGGAGCAGTAAGCAATATCTTATGATGTTCTGCGGTGAGGGAGGGGTGGATATTGAAAGTATTGCGGAAAAAGTTAGGAAAGTATATATAAATCCATTTATGGGCTTGCAAAACTATCAGCTGAGAAAAATTCCTCAAGAAGCAAGAGAAATTGCAAAAAATTTGTTTAAACTTTTTGTTGAGAAAGATTGTGAGCTCGCGGAAATAAATCCATTGATAATCTCTGATGGCAAGGCGATAGCGGGAGATGCAAAAATAATTGTTGATAACAATGCAATATACCGCCATCCTGAGCTTCCAAAGGAGTTTGTTGAGCTATCTCCTCTTGAAAAGGAGGCAAGGGAAAAGGGCATTGCATTTGTTCAGCTCGAGGGATGCATAGGAGTCATTGCAAATGGAGCGGGATTAACGATGGCAACACTTGATGCAATAAATGAATTTAGCGGAAAAGGAGGAGTATTTCTTGATTTGGGAGGAACAGATGATGTGGAAAAGGTGAAGCAGGCGTTTGAGCTGATGGCAAAAGCAAATCAGAAAGCAATATTAGTGAATCTATTTGGTGGAATAACGAAATGCGATACTGTTGCTAAGGGAATTGTTGAATTTATGAAGGAAAAGAAGATTAGCCAGCCAGTTGTTGCAAGAATTAAGGGAATAAATGAAGAAGAAGCGAGGAAAATGCTTAAAGATTATGTTATAACCATTGACTCTTTTGAAGAAGCTGCTAAAAAGGTTGTTGAGGTGAGTTAAAATGGCAATATGGGCGGATGAAAAAGTGAGGTTACTTGTTCAGGGAATAACAGGACACCAAGGAAAATTTCATACAAAAGCAATGAAGGAATTTGGAACAAATATAGTTGCGGGAGTTACTCCTGGAAAAGGAGGCGTAACAGTTGAAGGAGTTAAGGTTTATGATACTGTTGAAGAAGCAATGGAAATGAAGCCAAATGCAAGCATTATTTTTGTCCCAGTCCCTTATGCATTTGATGCGGTAATTGAAGCGATTGATGTGGGCTTAAATTTAGTTGTTGTGATAACTGAAAATATACCTTTCCATGATTCAATAAAGTTTGTAAATTATGCAAAATATAAAAAAGCTATTCTTATCGGCCCGAATTGTCCAGGAATTGTTTCTCCAGGGAAAACAAAAATTGGGATATTTCCGAATCATATTTTCAAAAAGGGAAATGTGGGAGTTGCTTCCCGCTCCGGCACACTTACATATGAAATAGTGAATGAGCTGAGCATGGCGGGAATTGGTCAATCAACATGCGTCGGCCTGGGAGGAGATCCAATTACTGGAAAAAATTTTATTGATGCCCTTGATGCTTTTGAAAGAGATGAGGAAACAGAGGCAATTGTTCTTGTTGGAGAGATAGGCGGAACTGCAGAGGAGGAAGCAGCTGAATTTATAGAGAAAAAGATAAGCAAGCCAGTATATGCATATATAGCGGGGAGGAGTGCTCCTGAGGGCAAGAGGATGGGGCATGCGGGAGCAATAATATCGGGTGGAAAAGGGACCGCTGAATCAAAGATAAGGGCGTTTAAAAAAGCTGGTGTTAAAGTAGCTCGCTTTCCAAGTGAGATAGCAAAAATGATAAAAGATGATAAGGAAGTTTGGTGAAAAATATCCGAAAATAAGTAAATTTGCAATTGTTGATGAAAATGCATTGATAATTGGGGATGTTTTTATTGACGATTTTGCAAATATATGGCCCCATGCCTTGCTTCGCGCAACAGATGAAAAAATTTTTATAGGAAAAAAGAGTGCAGTGCTAGATAAATCCTTTATTGAATCCCCTGAAGAAGTTAGAGTTGGGGAAGGTAGCATAATATCTCACGGTGCGATTATTCATGGTAGCAAAATAGGCAAAAATGTTTTAGTTGGAATAGGAGCGATTGTTCTTGAAGCGGAAATTGGAGATAACTGTATAATTGCATCTGGAAGTGTTGTCAAGGAAGATGCGGAAAAAAATTCCTTTGTTGCAGGGGTACCAGGGAAAGTAATAAGAGAAGTTACGATAGAGGAGATTGAAAAAAATAAAAGAATTTGTGAGGAAATGTATAATAAGGCTAAATTGTTAAATGAACATGATTGAAATTAACGGGAAAAAAATTTATTTATTGCCAGTTATAAGAGGGCTTGCGGGAGAGGGGGAAAAAGTAAAAAAATCATTTTATGAGATAAATCCAGATTGTATTGCTATAGTTACTGCGGATGAGGATTTAAAGCTAATTGGGGAAAAAATTGAGGAAGCTAGCATGCCAATAGAATACCAGTATTATCTTCTTCATCTTTCGAGATATGGAGAAATTGCAATTCCTCCACAAGATATAATTGTTGCGGATGAAATCTCAAAGAAAGAAAAAATTCCGCTATTTGCAGTTGATATGAATGATGATGAATACATGGAAAAATTTGTTGAGTACATTTCTCTATTCTCGCTAATAAGATATTCAAGAAAAGTCAAAAGGTTGGCAAAAAAGAAATTTAATGCGAAAAATGCGGAGGAATTTGTTGTGATGTGGGAAAAAGAAATAACTTCTATCAAATCCTTTAAAAAACTTGAAGAGGAAAGAGAAAATAAAATTGCTGAAAAAATCCTTAACTTATGCAATAAATATGAAAAATTGCTTGTTATAATACAATTTGAAAAATATGGAGCAATTTTAGAGAAATTGAAAAACAAGAAATAGGTTAGAAAGGTATAAAAAACTCTGAGTATTACCAAAACATGAGAAAAAGAGTAATAATAATGGGTGCTGCAGGAAGAGATTTCCACAACTTTAATGTTTTTTATAGAGATAATGAAGAATACGAGATTGTTGCATTTACCGCAGCACAAATTCCAAACATATCTGGAAGGAAATATCCTTCTCAACTTGCAGGAAGGCTCTACCCTAATGGAATTCCAATTTATGAGGAGGAAAAATTGCCAGAATTAATTAAAGAGTACAATGTTGATGAGGTTGTATTTTCATATACAGATGTAGCATATAAAGAAGTTATGAATAAATGCGCAATAGCAAATTCCGCAGGCGCAGATTTTGTTTTACTCAGCCCTTTCCATACAATGCTTAAATCAAGCAAGCCAGTCATTGCAATATGCGCGGTTAGAACCGGCTGTGGAAAATCTCAATTCTCCAGAAAAATTTTTGAAATCTTATCTGAGAAAAAGAAGGTTGTTGCGGTTCGTCATCCAATGCCATATGGTGATTTAGTGAAGCAAAGGTGCCAGAGATTTGCAAGCTATGAAGATTTAGACAGGCATGAATGCACAATTGAAGAAAGAGAAGAGTATGAGCCATATATAGATATGCACGGAGTTGTTTATGCGGGCGTAGATTATGGAGAAATATTGAGAAAGGCGGAGGAAGAAGCGGATATTATAATATGGGACGGAGGAAATAACGATTTTCCTTTTTACAAACCGGATTTGCACATAGTTATTGCAGATCCTCATAGAGCGGGGCATGAGGTTTCATATTATGCTGGAGAGATAAATGCCAGGATGGCTGATTATGTAATAATAAACAAAGTAGATACCGCAAATAGAGAAGATGTTGAAAAAGTTAAAAATAATATAAAAATGATAAATCATAGGGCAAAGATAATTGAAGCTGAGTCGCCAATTAGAGTAGAAGGAAAAATTGAAGGTAAAAAAGCTCTTGTAGTTGAGGATGGTCCCACTATTACTCACGGAGAAATGAAATATGGAGCAGCAACCATAGTTGCTGAAAAGTTAGGATTGGAAATAGTTGATGCAAAGAAATATGCAGTTGGTTCAATACTTGAAACATATAAAAAATATCCTCATTTAGAAAAGGTTTTACCAGCTATGGGATATGGAAAGAGCCAGATAGAGGAGCTTGAGGAAACCATAAACTCAGCAGATTGTGACTTTGTTCTTTCTGCAACACCAATTAATCTAGAAAGAGTGCTGAATGTTAATAAAAAAATAGTTAGAGTGAGGTATGGAGTGGGTGAAAAAGCAGAGAAAGAGTTGAGAATAATACTCAAAAAATTTATGGATTAAAAAACATTTATTTTTCCTTCTAATATATCTACATGCAGATTCAGCATTTTCTCCATGTGATCCTTGACTATTTCCTCAACCCCAGAATCTACTTTTCCACCAACAATTCCTATACTAACCGCTTGAGGCTCAGTTATTGGCTTGCCTATCTGAGAAACCATTTTAACATATACTTCTTCTATGTTATAATTCCTTGCAATTTCCTCCGCTATTCTGTGAGAACATATGTTATAAAGTTTCCCAACATGTGTTACTGGATTTTTTCCAGCAGCTGCCTCAAGCGAAACAGGGCGGTTTGGTGTTATAAGACCATTTACCCTATTCCCTCTTCCAACAGAGCCATCATCGCCATTTTCCATTGATAAACCAGTTACTGTTAAATAAAAAATTTTTTTTTCATAGTCATCTGCGGTATTTATGGCGAGAGTTATTTCTTTTTCAGTGAATTTTCTTGAAAAATCAAGCAATTCCTCCGCAATTTCCTCCTTTACACTTATGTAGTGGTCCGCATTTGGAATATATTTATCCACCATTGCAATAGCAACAGTTACATTTATCTTATTCCCTGTTCTGCAGCTCATAACCTTAACATCTTCTCCTATCTCAGGAAATCTTTTTTTAAGTGTTATATTTATATATCTTTCCATCTGATAGGTTAATTTTTCTGTCTCGGTTAAGGGAGCAAAACCAGTTCCAATTGATGTATCATTTGCAAGCCTCTTGCGAGGGTCATAAACACTTTTTAAATCCTGACTTCCTTCCCATATCTTGCAGTCAAGCATTACATCAGTGTCTGCGTTCAAATTCGGAAAATTCTTCTCAAGATATTCATGTGCTGACCTAACCGCAATTGCTCTTATGGGCAATCTTTTATTTCCAACCATAGCGGTTGCTCTTCCAACAAGGAGGATATAGACAGGCTCTATTATTACTCCTCCTCCAAATTTGGGCTGGCTCTGCCCGCCGACAATCTGGCATTCATCTGTGTTGTGGTGCATTATGTAGCCAAAATTTTGCAAATACTCCTTACAAAGAGCTCGTGATACATTTTCCGCAAGGGCATCCGCCACCGAATCAGGATGACCTATCCCTTTTCTTTCAACAATTTCTACTTTCTGGTCTTTTACTGGCACACTATTAAGATTTTCAATGAATATGTTCATAAAGTTGGATAATAAAGATATACTTATATTTTTTTCTTAACCTGCTTTGTTGCATAATTAAGCAATTTTCAGTCTTTCATTTAATCTATGTTTTTATTTTTTAGATTTGTCTTTTCATTGTTTCCATCCCAAGAGTAAATAGATTTAGGCTATTTTAATAGTTATGCAATAAAGCATGTGATGCGCCATGATCTCGTTTCCCCCCAAACTATTAGGAGAACAAGCCTCCTAGCACCCAGTTCCGTAATGGGAGATACGTGGTTCGCGCCAACAACAACTTGATTTCTTCCTCGATTAAATCCAGGAAATCCTCGAATGTCAGTGTGTTTCGGCTTTCGCTTACGCCCTGTTTTCGTTCTCGAAAACACGACCATTTCATGCTTACCCATTATATTCTGGAGTAGCATCAATTTGCCGTCGAAGGTTTTGCGACTACTGAATATAGCTAAGTTAAAGGGTGTACGAACTCGTCATATTGAGATTAGAAAGCATTTTGTGGTCAGAATGGCGTTTTGACGAATTTTCTGAAAAGTAGGTACCTCAAAAAACACAAACGTTTAGATAAAACAATACCCTACTAGTTATAACTCAACGACGAGCGAAACGGGGGACAATATCCAAATTGGCGGCGAGGAGTGCTTCTACGGGGTGAACACCATTAATAATATCACAGAACAGCGAAATAGCTAACTGACTTCCTAATCTACCCTCGGGAACTTTGACCCCTGCTTCTTGGCACTTTTTATCTAACTGTTCCTGCAGTGATTTTGGGCGTCCGCCAAAGTTTATGTCTTCTTGCTCAAGTATCCATCCAACTGCATAGAGAATGTAATCCAGATCGTAACCAACCAGACCCTCAGTTCGTGGAGTAAATTCCTCTATTACTCGTTTTACGTCTTTTCCATGCCAAACTTCTATGATTGCTTTAAACACATCTTTGGCTTTCTCTTTGTTTTGACATAATTTGCCAAAAAAATCAATAGCAAAATGAGCATATTTAGGGGTGTAAAAACGTTGTAGCTCAGGGTTAGTCACTGTTCTAACTTTAAAGTCTTTATCAGATTTCGTGTTCTTTGTTTTGACAAGTATCCATCCATTCCGGAGTTCAACGACTTCAAGAATTTCCCTCCTACCCTTGCCCCTACCAAGATATTCACCAACTTTAAGCATCCTGCTCCTCCTTGTTCCACCATTTTGTACTTTCTTTAAACCGATTTAATTTCTCGCCCTTTTCAGGTTTTCTGAAAACATACAAATGTTCGTGAGCTATGAGCAGAAAATCGTATTTGCCTTTCCACTTTTCTCTTGTGGTTTTCATTTTCCATTGTAGTTTGATTATGTCCTCGCGGAGGATGAAGCCAACGTCCAGAAACGATTGTAAAACTCTCGGTGTAATAGGAACGAAATGTTTGTGCCTCCTAGTATCACCTATGAGGATCGCGCAGTGTTTACCGGGCTTTAACACACGATAGCTTTCCACTGCAATTTTGCGCATTTCTTCCACAAACTCAGCGATTTTATGCACCCTTGAAAGATCTCCCTCTACGCGTTGGTGGGAGTATGGGATGATACTCGCATAAGGCGGGTGAGTGGCAACTAAGTCTATGCTTTCATCCTCAATCAAGTCAAGGTTGCGGGCATCTCCAACATAGGTCCTGATCTCTGGCTCCTCATAATCTTCGTCAAGAGGTTTATACTTGAAATCCAACCGATTACGCATGACCATCACCGCATCGGGATTTATGTCCACGCCTATCCCGCATCTTTGAAGGAGTTTACACTCCACTAGGGTGGTTCCAGAACCAGCCATCTGATCTAGAACTAAATCATTTTTTTTTGTATAGCGGAGGATCAAATTACGAGGAATATAAGGGGACCAATTGCCACGATAATTGCCAACGTGAGTTGCCCAATCACCTCGATCAGGGAACGACCAAACTGTGGTAGTCTCTGGGGTAAAATTTTCTGGGGCAAATTTTGTAATCTTGTGGTTCTTTGGCAATAAAACTTTGACATTTTCAATAACCACATGGTCGTGCGTTTCTAAGAATTTTCGATAATCTTCATATGTTATCTCTTTCATCGACTTATAGTCTTTGGTGATCATTTTATCACTTTCTGGAAGATATTTTTCTCTTCTCTTTACGATTCCTCCAGCATTAGCATGTTCACCGAATGGCTCTTCGGTCGTTTTTATCATTCTATAGCACATGGATTCGACCAACGTTCCCACCAAACATTTGGGCGGGAATTCTTTATAAGGGAGGAATAAGCGGTGAAAGTCAATCTCAGTCGTTGTAAAACGACCATCACCAATTCTTATATAATTCAACCCCTATATTTATTTTGCTGTAACGCTGCTTTGTTGCATAATTAACCAATTTCTATTCTTTCATTTTTTAAATTTTCTTATGGATATGCCCATAGCGTTCTATTAGTTATATCATAATGTATCAAGGCATTATAGAAAAGATACTTCACTTCATGAAACATATTCTCCAAATTTACGTTTGACTGCAGAGAAAATGCTCTCAGTATACCATCTCTTACCATAATCATAACTAGTTTACGGAACTCACATGCGTACTTTTTAGTTTTAAATGTAGCACCTGCATTTCTTCTGATTTTTATTCCTGCCCTAATACGATGCTTGTTAAGTTTTGAAAATTTTCGTTAGAATCGTATGCACTATCTGCGTTTGCCTGTACAACCTTGCCTCCTTTTGCCTCTACATTTTCTACAGATTGATATACTAAATTTTCAAATTCTTCGTTATCATGCTCTTTTCATCAGTGACTGCAATACCTACTCTGTTTTCTTCTATCCATCCTCTGCGAACTTTCCATTTATGTCGCATCCACTCACCTCTGTTTGTTATCTTTACAAGAGTAAGGCGAGGGATATCACAACTTCTTTTTCTTTGTATTGAGTTAAGGTCTTTCTTATTTGGAGCTCTCCTATTTACCCTTCTGCATATCGGAGAATACTCCAGCACCCTAAAACTCACTAACTTAGATACCACTTAAAAATCCTTTCAGACCCTGTAATCTACTTTTTCTTTTCATATTTCCATCCCAAGAGTAAATAGGTTTAGACTATTTTAATATTTATGCAAAAAAGCATATTAACCGATAGCTTTATATATATAAAAAAAAAAATTTACATATTGGTGAGAAAAATGAAAGGGAAAATAGTGTTGGTAGGATTAGTAATTCTTATAACAACAATTTCAACAGTAAAAGGAGAAAATCTATCAACTTCAGATGTTGAACCAAGAGACAATATATTTGCAGATATAGCACAAAGTCAACTAATGCCTCCTCCATATGTTGAACGAGGAGACATTGTATTTGCAGATGAAATGCCTATGAAACCTATCATAACCGGCTGGGACCATGCTGCTTTATACAATGGGAGAGGGTATATAATAGAAGCAGACCCTCATATGGAAAAATGGACGGAAGAAGAGAGAAGGATGTATCCATTCAATGCTGCATCACTACACAACAAATCATATTCAGGCAATGAAGATTATGGAAGAG